>JAPLZO010000022.1 GCA_026394995.1 Candidatus Woesearchaeota archaeon
GAAAATATATTTAATCACACTTGGGTAAACTTACCTCGTGTCAAATTATCATAATCACCTCTTTTCCCAGAAGAAAGCCAACACTTCATCACTCTTTGAATTGAAGTGCGCTTTCTTCCATGGGTTTATAAAAAAATGAAAACTTTAGAAGAATTAACCAAAGATTTAGAAAATATTGAAGATACTAAAGATTCTAGACTTTTTCATAAAGTAATGGGTGATATATTTACAGAAATAGGTTTTAAAAAAAATTATGATTCTTATGGCATAGCTGTTAGAACATGGAATTATGATAATAACGGTAATCCAATACTTGGGCAAAATGCATTAAGTGGTTTTAATTTTGAGCAAATAGGAGCTATTAATTTTCTAATTGAAACTTCCAAATTTCCTGTTGATTATTTTACAAGAACAGAAAATTTTGTTAAAGAAAACTCATTTTTTGATATAGTTACTCTTTACAAAAATTTTCTTTATCTAAGAGAAGGAGTTTATAATTCAAAATTTATAATGTCAAATTCTGAACTTAACTTCACTAAAAATATTGTTGATTTTAATAATTTAAAAAGAAATCATCCTCATACAAAAGAAGAAGAGCTTTTAGATCTAATCTTAAAAAATAATGGCATTCTTAAAAAAGGAGATTTATATTTTTTTGGTCCTAGAAGCATTTTAGAAACATTACATCCTTTAGAAAGAAAAGTCTTGCCAGTTCTAAAAGAATCAACTTCTTTTGAAGAAATAGTCAAACTAACTAACTTACAAGAAGTTGAAGTTATGCGTGCTTTGCAATGGTTAGAAAACAAAAATATAATAAAAATTAACAAAAAAGTCAATAAAATCATATCTTTAGACAAAAATGGTGAAATTTACATAAAAAAAGGTTTACCTGAACGAAGATTTTTACAAGTTCTAGAAAAAGAATTAACTTTAAATGAAGTAAAACAAAAAGCTGTTTTAAATGATAATGAAATACAAATTTCTCTAGGAATTTTAAAGAAAAAAGCAGCTATTATTTTTGAAAATAATAAAATAAAAATAACTCAAAATGGTAAAAATCTACTAAATAAAGAACTTTTAGAAGAACAATTTATAAAAAAATTGCCTTTATATATAGATAATTTAAAGGATGAAGACAAATATTCTTTTAATGAACTAAAATCACGAAAAGAAATAATAAAAGTTAATGAAGAAAAGATAATAACGATTGATATTTTACTTTTAGGACATTCATTACTACAACAAAAAATAACATCTAATTTCATTGATTCCATAACACCTGAAATAATTAAAAATCAAGAATGGAAAAGCAAAAAATTCAGAAGATATGATGTTAAAATTAATGTTCCTAAAATCTATCCAGCAAAAAGACACTTTGTTAACGAAGCTATAAGATATATTAAACAAATATGGCTAGATCTTGGTTTCCAAGAAATGAATGGCCAAATGTTACAAACATCTTTTTGGAATTTTGATGCTTTATTCACAGCACAAGATCACCCTGTTCGTGATTTACAAGATACATTTTTTATAAAAGATCCTTCAAAAGGTAAATTACCCATAAAAGAGTTAGTTAACAAAGTTAAATTAGCTCATGAAAATGGTTACAAAACTGGTTCAAAAGGATGGCAATATTCTTGGAATATCGAAGAAGCCAAGAAAAATTGTTTAAGAACTCATACAACAGTTCTTAGTGCTAGAACAATATCACAATTAAAAAAATTAGATTTACCTGCTAGATATTTTTCAGTTGGTAAATGTTTTAGAAATGAAACTCTTGATTGGGCTCATTTACATGAATTAATACAAGTAGAAGGCATTGTTGTAGATGAAAACGTTAATTTAAGACATTTAATAGGCTATTTAAAAGAATTTTTCAAAAAAATGGGTTTCTCACGTGTACGTGTAAGACCAGCTTATTTTCCTTACACAGAACCAAGTGCAGAAATTGATGTTTTCCATCCAATAAAGAAAAAATGGATAGAACTAGGTGGTTCAGGTATCTTTAGACCAGAAATGGTAGTTCCTTTACTAGGCCATGATGTTCCTGTTCTAGCATGGGGTCTTGGTCTTGAAAGAACAATATCAGAATATTATAATATAAATGATATTCGTGATTTGTATAAAAATGATTTACAACAATTGAAACAAATGAAACTATGGTTAAAATAAAATGCCAACAATAAACATTAATAAAAATACATTCGAAAAACTAGTAGGTAAAAAATTACCTCTAGATAAATTAAAGGATAAGATTTCTTACTTAGGAACTGATTTAGAAGATATAAAAAATAATGAAATAACAGTAGAAATATTCCCTGATAGGCCTGATATGTTGTCTGTTCAAGGTTTTGCACGTGCTTTTTCTAGTTTTATTGGTGTTAAAACAGGTTTAAGAAAATATAACGTATCAAAATCTAATGAAAAAGTTATAATTGACCCTTCATTAAAGAATATAAGACCATATACAGCATGTGCAATTGTTAAGAATTTACATTTTGATGATGATAAAATAAAAGAAATTGTCCAAATTCAAGAAAAATTACATGTTACTTATGGCAGAAATCGTAGAAAATTAGCAATGGGTATTTATCCATATGAAAAAATAAAATCTCCAATCAAATTTTTAGCATTAGAACCTGAAAAAATAGTATTCCAGCCATTAGAGTATCCAATTAAATTAAATGGTAGACAAATACTACAAAAACATCCAACTGGTCGTGAATATGCCCATTTATTAGAAAACTTATCAAAATATCCTGTTTTTATAGATGCAAATAATGAGATTTTATCAATGCCACCTATCATTAATTCAGAAAAAACAGGTAAAATAACAGAAAAAACAAAAGATGTATTTATAGAATGTTCTGGTTTTGATTTTAATATTCTTAAAAAATGTCTTAACATAGTTGTAACAGCCCTTGCTGATATGGGTGGAACTATTTATTCAATGGAATTACAATATGGAAATAAAAAGATAATAACACCTGATTTAAAACCAAGTACAATGAAACTAGATATTAATTATGTTAACAAAATCCTAGGTTTAAATTTAAAAGAAAATGATATTAAAAAATATCTAGAAAAAATGGGTTATTCTTATATTAATAAAAAAGTTTTAGTTCCAGCTTATAGAGCAGATATTTTACATCAAATAGACTTAGTTGAAGATATAGCAATAGCTTATGGTTTTGAAAACTTCAAAGAAGAAATACCTAATATATCAACAATAGCCAAAGAAAATGATTTTGAAAAATTCAAAAATAAAATAGCCAATTTTTTAGTAGGATTTAATTTATTTGAAGTTAATACATTTAATTTAACTAACAAAGAAGATCAAACAACTAATTGTAATTTAGATGCTGATGTAATAGAAATATCAAATCCAAATACTTCTGAA
>JAPLZO010000046.1 GCA_026394995.1 Candidatus Woesearchaeota archaeon
ACCTAAAACTATCAAATTAAAAGGACCTAATGTTAACACAGTTGTAGTTGATTTTAAAAATAAAGATATTACAATTAAAAACAAACATTATATTTATTTAAATGAACCTCTACTTTATGGTGCTATTTTTGCTCCTGAAAGTTATGATTGTTTATACAAAAAATCATTAGATCAGCTAGATTTTATCTCTAATATTTATTCACAAAAATCATATTATTTGTTAATGAAGATTAATGAACCATTATGTAGATCTAAATTATCAGAAGCAAAAAACACTCTAGATACTTTTAGGACGCTTAAAGATGTTAAATTATATGAATATGAATCAAAATTAGAATCTCAAAATAAAGAGCTATTGAAAAATGACTGCCCATCAATCTACTAAAGCACAATTAGAAATGAATGAAACCATTATAGTGCTATTTATAGTTTTCATTATACTGATTATAAGCATATTTTTCTATTATCAATATTCTATAAGCAATGTTAAAAAAACAGGAGAAGAAACTTTAACAACATCATCTTCAGTTCTATTAAGTTCTATTGGTTCTTTGCCCGATATATCTTGCAACAAAGAAAATTGTATAGATACAATAAAACTGCTTGCTTTTATTAATCAAAATAAAGATTATCCAATTTTTGATAAAAAAACAATAACAATAGAACAAGTTTATCCACAACCTAAATTAGATAAAATATGCACTCCTATATTATATAATGATGTAAATTTTCCAACAAACTGTAAGAAATTTATACTTCATAAAAATCAAGGTAGCAATCCAAAAATCATCTCAACGCCAATATCTCTATATTACCCACAAAATAAACAATATGGTATTGGTAAAATAATAATAGAGGTTTATTAATGAAAAAAGCCCAAACAGAAATACTAGGAGTTGTAATAATAATAGCTTTATTACTTGTTTTTGGTATATTTTATCTAAAATTTAGCTCTAATACATCTACTTTAATACCTGAAATGAGAACTAATATTCAAACTAATAATTTACTTCAAGCTTTACTAAAGATTAACATTAACAATGAACCTTTTGATAGTTTAATATATAAATGCTACTCTAAAAAGGATTGCTCTACATTAAATAAAGAATTACCTAAAATAATATCATTATCTTTAAATAATGAAACTCAGTATAAATTTACAATATCAGAAAATAATAAAGCCTTTTTTACTCTAGGATCTTGTTCATCAGGTATAACAGCAAACTATCCTATTAGCAAAAACGGCCTTATCTTTGATACAAACATGTTAATTTGCTAATATTTATATATAATAACCTTTAAACAGTGGTAACTTAATAAAGACCATTTTAGTCTCTATATAATAAATAAAGGAAATATAAACCTTTTTTAAGTAAAAGAAGACTAATATATATTCTATAGTCTATAAATGTTTATAAATCATTAAATAATCTTAAAACCTAAGA
Source organism: Candidatus Woesearchaeota archaeon (assembly GCA_026394995.1). Taxonomy (GTDB): domain Archaea; phylum Nanobdellota; class Nanobdellia; order SCGC-AAA011-G17; family JAPLZO01; genus JAPLZO01. The sequence goes on from JAPLZO010000046.1 coordinate 1,446, forward strand.
TTTTGAGCTAGTCCTATCTATAGAATTAGCTTGTAAAATCGAATAATGATCCTGATTAACAGGAACAAAAACGGAGGTGTTTGCTCAATGCAAAGACTAAAATCAGCCATTAAAAAAATGGCAGCAATTGGTGCAGGAATGACTATGCTTGGAGCAACTTTGACAAGTGCAATAGCGCTAGATCTGAAAGATTTTCCACAGCCTTTTATAGGTAAAGATGGAAAATTCGACACATCAACATCTATTGTAGTTGGTAAAGATGCAGCAGCATCAGATACACTAGGTGCAGTTGACATTGCTACAAAACTACAGTTTTTAGCTAAGACTCCAGTAACTGGAGGCGGAACAGGTCTTGTTGTAGCTGGTGGAGAAACCAAGGAAATTCCAATTGGTCTCGGTATCGCAGATTCAAATGTTGGAATGGACTGGCAATTGCAAGATGACGATATATCAAGTCTACAAGATACAACACTAAATTTCCAAAGTGCAGACTATGATGTGCATGATGAACTTGACTTATACAGAAATACACCATCTATTGCAACTAGTTTGACAAGCTCAGATGATGATTATGAAACATCTATAGTTATGGAACACTCAAAGAATAGCATTGGTTATTTCTATGCATTTGATGAAGAGATACAATTAAACAAAACCACTAAAACAAACCCATTAACAATAAAATTCTTAGGTAAGACTATTAAAATAACAGATATCGATAGTAGTACTACAAGTGATAAATTTACCGCTTTCGTGGGTAATGAATACTTTATGGATGCTGGTGACACTGTTACCGTAGATGGTAAAAAAGTCACTTTGCAAAACGTAGGTATTGGTGGTGCAATTGTTGTAGACGTAGATGGTACAGTTGAAACAATTCCAGCTGATACAACTGAAACTGTAAATGGAATAGAAATTTCAAATGATGAAACTTTCTATGAAGATACAAAATCAGAAAGATCAGCATCATTGATAATAGGTAAAACAGCTCAATCTACCTATAAAAATGGAGATGCTTACCCTGGTGAAGATAAGAATGATCCAAACTGGGTTTGGAAAGTTGGAAATCTAAACACAAAATCTCCTTCAACAACAATAACAAGTTCTACAGCAGACTCTATGAAGTACACTTTAACTGGTCCATATATTGGTATAGTAAATGATAAGAGCGTAGATGATGATTCAGATAATCCACCACAAATAGGTGATTGTACTGAATTACCAAATAAATATTTATCAATATGCTTCGATTCATTAACAGTACCAGATACAGATTACATGACCTTGACAATTAAATATGAATCAGATTCAGATTTAAGTGAAGCAATGCCTGGTCGTAATTTAACAAGTGTACCAACAATATTTATCAGGAGTAGTGCACCCGAAGGTATTAACTTAGATACAGCTCCATTTACTGCAGTAGGTGTAGGATCTGGTAGTCTTGTAAGAAATGTAACAGCTGATGTAAAAACAGATAAGGTATGGTTATACCCATATCCATTTAATGAGACAACTCCAGTTGGTCGACCAGATGCAGTAACAATCTTCTATGAAGATAGTAACGGAAAAACACAAGCATTTGGAGAATTCACCAACACAACAGTAACATTCGCTCAAATAAACTTCGGAGATACAAAGGATACAAATGTACAAATTGGATTTTTTGCTAATGAATCCGCAGGTAGTAACTTAACAATTAGATCCGTTGGTGACAATCAAAATGATTTAAGAACTGGTCAAGATGACATAATACTAAGATTAAGAAGAACTGCAGCTACAGATGTAAAACAATATGGAAACTACTCAGGATTTGGAGTAACAGCTGGTAATGCAGAGGCAGATGACTTAATATGGGCATCTAATTTTACCGGAACTGCTGCAAATACAACTATTGGTACAAAAGATGAGGATCATAGAACAGCTTATGGTATTATCATAAGAGATCCAAAGAATCACTTAGCATCTGATGAATTAGTATTAGACATTCCAGGTGCCCAAGTTATGGCTAATGTAGTTGTTAAAGGAACATCTACAAGCGTACAAAGTGGTTCATCAAGTTATGTACCAACACAAATAAACATAGACACAAAATTAAACACAGAAATTAGTGACCCAACACAATACGATTTAATCTTAGTCGGTGGTCCATGTGCAAATCCATTAGTTGAACAAGTAACTGGTTTACCAACATGTTCAGGATGGACACTAGGCCCTGGTGAAGCTTTGATCAAATTGGTTAACAACGGACAAAAAGTAGCCTTATTAGTAGCTGGTACAGACGCTATTGATACAAGAATGGCTGCTAAAGTATTACAAAACTACGAAAACTACAACTTAGAAACAACAGAGCAAATAGTAACTGGTACATTAAACGCACCAACAATAAAGGTACAATAAATAGGTAAATAACCTATTTTTTTTCTTTTTCTTTATTCTATATTTAAATTTTAGAAATGTTTTTAAATAGTATTATCTTATTTTCGTCGATGAAAAATATAAATAAAAAGGAATCTAGAATTAAAAAATTGATACTGCCATTTATCTTAGTTTTTTTAATGGTAGGGAGTGTATTTACAGTCATTTTAAGTGGTTCTAGTAATGAAAATGAAGTTAAATATAATAACCTAAAATTTACAAAAACAAATGAAGGCTGGATATCATATATTAACGATAGAAAAGTTGTTTTATTTAATAATCCAAAAGATCTAGAAAATATGTCAATATCAAATATAAATTTACAAGATCTAAATTCAGCTCAAAAAATATATTTAAGTATTAATCCTGATGAGAATATACAACAAGCTTATACTCTTTTTAACACAAATATAAAACCTTTATTAAGAACAATATTAGTTAATTCATGCAATATTGATAATGAAAAATGTGCAAATTTACCTTTAAAAACATGTACAGATGCATCTCAATTACAGAAAGTTATTATATTAGAAGAATCTAATTCAACAAAAATAGAATATAACAATAATTGTTTATATATATCAGGAAATCAAGAAGATTTAACTAAAATAATAGATAAATTAACTCTAAATCTATTAGGTGTTTAAATGAAAAAAAAAGAGAGACAATTAACAATCATTGTAATATCCTTAATAATAATACTAATTATTGGTATTCTATTTATGTTTTTTTATCAAAAAATACGCTATTCTAATATTTATTTTACCTATAATGGATTTGATATACAAAAAGTATTAGATAATAATGTTCCATCATATAAAATAAAATTTTATTTTCAAAACAATCCTAACCCTTTTATAATTAGTTTTAGAAATAATCCAAAAGATCTAGAGAATATTACTATAGATAATAATATTAGAGATATATTACTCAAAAAAGGTGTTAAAGAACTATATATAACAATGCCTTCTAATGCATCATCTTTATCAGTAATAGCAGCAACTGAAATTAGTAAAATCGTTGGTAATCAATATTTCTTTAATTTACCAACACATGGAGCTCTAACTAGCCCTGTCGAAGGTAAAGATGTTCCAGTTAAAACATGTAATGATGTTTTAACTAATATGTCTATTATCTTATTTAAAATAGGTTCAGAAAGTAAAATTTATAGCCAAAATGGTTGTGTTATTCTCGAAGGAAATAACGAATATGAATTAATTAGAGATGCTAATAGATTAGTCTTAACTTTATTGAATATAATGAAACCATAAGCTTTAAAAGTATTCTACATATTTTATTTTAAAATGAAAGATCCAATAGCAAAAGAATTATTTGACATACTAGCATGTCCAATTTGTAAAACTGATTTAAAATATAATGATAATAAAACAGCTTTAATATGCACCAAATGTCATAAAACCTACAAAATAAAGGATAATATACCAATATTATTACCCTAAGCCGAGATCGCATAATCTGGTATTGCGCAGGCCTTGAGTTTTTATAAAGAAAGCCTGTTTCCGAAAGGATATCTGGGTTCAAATCCCAGTCTCGGCGTTTTATTCATTAAATTTATATATAATTTACGTCAGATTATTCTTATGTTACCTAAAATTTTAGTGGGTTGTCCTGTAACAGATTTAAAGAAATATTGTATTAAAGAGTACATTAATTCAGTAAAGTCATTAGATTACTCAAATTATGATATTCTATTAGTAGATAACTCAAAAGAAGATTATTTCTATAACAATCTAAAAGAACAAAATATTCCAGTAATAAAAGATAAATACCTAGAACCAGCTAGAACTAGAATAGTTAATTCTAGAAATATATTAAGGCAAAAAGCACTAGAAAATTATGATTATCTCCTTAGCCTAGAACAAGATGTTATTCCTCCAAAAGATATAATACAGAGGCTTTTAGCTCATAATAAAGATATTATAACAGGAGTTTATTATAGTTATCAAACCAATAATAATGTAAATTTATTAACACCTTTACTATGGCAATTTGTTAATAATGACGAAGTAAGATATCTTAGTAATGATGAGATTCAAGAATCTAAATTAATGAAAATAGGTGCTTGTGGTTTAGGTTGTATCTTAATAAGTAAAAAAGTACTTCAAAAAATAAAATTTAGATATAATAAAGAGTCTAATTGTTTTGATGATATGTTCTTTTGCTTAGATGCTAAAAATAATAATTTTGATATTTATGTAGATACATCAATCAAATGTAAACATCTAATTCTAAAATGGAATTGGAACAATATAATTAAATAAAAAAGAAAAAGGTTTTACTTCTTTCTCATAAAGAAGTAACCAATTATTATAATTAATATTACTACAATTGCTATTATGATCCATGTAGTACTACTTGTTGTAGTAGTTGTTGTACTTGGAGTTGTTTCTCCTCCAGAAGGTGTTTCACCACTTGGAGTACTTGGTGTTTCTGCAGCACCTGCTAACTTAGTGACCACAACATCTCCGTTATTTTCATTTATACTTACTAATTTAACATTAACATCATTAACTCCATCACCAGTAACATCTACATCTTTACTTTCACCAACATTTAATTTAACTTCCATTGGTGTACTTTCAATAGTTAATGTAACTGAATTAGCTTCTACTTTTGTCCATGTTATTTTGTGTTCTACTGTTCCATCTAAACTAAATGTTACTGTTGTACCCTCATTTCTGTTAAACTCCTTTTCACTTAATTTAGTAAAATCAGCATCAAATACTTTGGTTGTAACTTCACCTGCACCACCAGCAGCTCCTCCGCCACCACCATGACCTGAACTGTAGTAAATTACTTTAAATGTATCTGTTGTACTATCATCTTGAGTCCATCCAACATAATCTTCTGCAGTACATTTAACATCATAATCACCAGCTTGAATTATATCGCTTCCAATTAATTCAACTGTTTGACTACCACCAGGAACTTCTTTAGTAAAAGTCTCTCCATCTGGTTGTGTAATAGTTAGAGTAGTTGTTTTAACACCTGCTGTACTACCGACATCACCAGCTTGAATACATTTTATTGTTACACTAGTACCTGCAAAAATAATTGTGGTTCTAGGCATTTCTAAATCTGGTGTATTTGGATAATTTGCATCAAATGTAAAGTTATAATAACTTGTTGCAGCAGTATTATTTGCTTCAACTTGCCTTACTGTATCATTTACTAATATGGAGAAACTCATATTTATATAACTGGCATTTGATATAGCTGTAAAAGGGCCAAATACTCCTGTTGACCAATTGTTATAATCTATATTACCTGACCAGATATTACCACCTACATTAGTCATAACTATCCTTCCAAGAAATGTGTATGGAGGAGTTTGATTATTACTAACAAATAATCTAACCCAATCTGTTCCAGCAGCATTTACTATTTTTGCATAAACTGTTACATTTGATTGATTATTATTCTTTAAATAACCAGTATGATTCAAACTTTTAAGTGTATTAATACCAATAATAGCAAGGCCATCATCAGCAAATAGAGTATTAGTTCCATCTGTAACATTAATTAAACTTATTACAGGAGCAACATTATTCACACTTATATTGCCTGCAGCTACCTGAACTTGAATAGTACTTGCATTTGCATATGTTAAATTAGCTATAAATGTATAGACATCATCACTTATTAAAGTAGTATCCAAAGTAGCTCCTAAAGTATAATTTGTTGTATTCATTCCACCTATACCTGCACTTACATTCTCACCAATTATAGATCTAACTCCTACACTACTAACTTTCCAAAATGTTACATTAGTTGCATTTTGTACTGCAATAACTGAAATTGGTTTATTTCCAGTTACCAGTGAATTATTTACTACACTTTCCCAGCTGTTAGCAGCAAAAACACTCATGGCACTTAAAATTAGCATTAAACTAAATAAAGAACCGATTAAAAACTTTTTATTCATTTGATTTCCACCTCTCACACTTTTCTTTTTTGATAAATATTTAGGATATAATTAAAATTATGTAATGAGAGCTAATATATAAAACTTTCGGCAATACGAGAAAAATATAACTATCATTCGGTAATTAAAGAAAAAATCAACCTTTATCTTGTTACTACTTTAAAGTTTATTTCCTTTTCTTTCTTAGAATTAAGCTTAATATTATTATTAATAACACTAATCCAACTACACCAGCTATTATAAAATTCTTATCTTGATAGAATTTTTTAGGGCTAGGATTTAGAACTCTACCAGTTAAATTATTTATATATATTTCATTAATTTGTTCAAAAACTAATTTAACACTTTTATCAGGGTATATTTGAGCCAAACTAACTTTTAAATCTCTTACACCATTTTTATCTAAATCTAATTTAAGAGCAGCTTTATCATTTAAAGTAACATAATTGACATTTGCTTCATGATTCTTATAATAAGGATGAATTTGCAAATCAACACCTTTATCTTTAATATCATCAACTATTATAATGTGATCTCCACCAAGCATATTAAATTTAACCCCATCATTTTCAAACATACGATAAATATATAATGGCTCTTTACTAAAATCTAAATTAGTCATTTTTCCAGAACCGGCTAAAACTATAGAGGCTATTAATAAAAATACCAAAAAAACTGCAATATAACTTTTCATAGAAATTTGGAAACATGAACTTGCTTTTAAACTTTATGATATTTCAATAATCTTATCATTTTCATTAAATATATCTAATGTGTAAGCTAATTTTTTATTATCTTTAGAATAAACAGTAAATAATACATCATTTTCTTTAACTAAATCACCTTTTTTAACATTTAAATAAACACCAGCTTCTTTATCTTTAGGAGCACCAGCTATTCTAGCAATTTTAGCTACTGCTTTATTATCTATATTTTTAACATATCCATTTTTTTTGGCATTAACAGCATAAGAAAATTTACCTAGTTTTAATTCATCTATTGTTATATCTGGATCCCCACCTTGCTCTTTTATTATCTCTTTCATCTTAATATAAGCTCTTCCAGACTGTAAAATATCTTTAGCCTTTTTCTCATCACCTTTACCAACCATTTTTAACATTAAACCAGCCATTTTAATAGATTTATCTCTTAAATCTTTAGGAGCATCATATTTATTTTGTAATACTTTAAGTACATCTCTTGCTTCTAAATTAGGTCCTATACCATTACCAATAGGTTCAGAACCATCATTAATAAACACCTTAACCTTTAATCCAAATTTTTTACCTAATTGAATAAATCTTTTACTTAATTTTTTAGCTTCCCTTTTTGTTTGTATCTTAGCATCTTCTTTTTCTTCACCAATAGGAATATCTATCAAAACATGGGTAGCATTAACAGAAATCTTTTTTGCTAAAACACTTGCTAATAATAAACCTTCACTATCCAAACTTAAGGGTCTTTCAATTTTGATTAGTTTATCATCAGCACCTGCTAATTCATTAGCACCACCCCAAACAATACAACCATTTGTTTTTTCAACAACCTGTTTTATTTTTTCAACAGATAACTCAACAGACGCTAATGCTTCCATCGTATCAGCAGTTCCAGCAGCACTTGTAATAGCCCTAGAACTAGTTTTTGGTATTGTTACACCAGCAGCAGCCAATATTGGTACTATTATCATGGTTGTTCTATTTCCTGGAACACCACCAATAGAATGTTTATCAGCTATGATATTTTTATCTTTTAATTCTAATCTACCACCGCTTTCTAGAATTGCTTTAATTAAATTAACAATCTCTTCTTTACTTAATTTATTTGAATAACAAGCAGAAACAAAATATGTTAATTCAATATC
>JAPLZO010000023.1 GCA_026394995.1 Candidatus Woesearchaeota archaeon
TTTATATTTTATTATGGTTTAAAGGCATATAGATTAACAAAAGATAGAAAATTCTTATATTTTGGTTTAGGTTTTTTGAGTTTATTAGGAGCTTTTATAATATTAGGTTTAACTTTAATTATACATACAGGAGCATTATTATTTTTTAATTTTGATTTAACACATTATAGGAATTTAATAAATGTATATCACTTAATTTATTTACTTGATATTGTGTTAGTTTTATTTGCTTACATGATATTTATCATAACATTCCTAAAAATACAAAGAAAGGATGTTGTTTTAATGTTGATGTTATTCATTGTTGCTTTAGCTGTTCCTTCATATTACTGGTCATATACATATTTTAATTTGGTTTCTATAGGTTTATTAGGTTTTGTAATATATTATCAAGGTGGTATATATTCGCATAGAAAATCGACTAATCAGTTTTTAGTGCTATTGGCTTTTATATTTTTAGCCATATCACATATATTTGCAATGCTTGTACAAGTTAAAGGATATTCTACCTTTTTTTATGCTTTACAACATATTACCCAGTTATTTGCATTTATGTCATTATTAGGACTATTGGGTAAAATATATGTAAGTGTTAAGAAAAAATAAATTAAAAAAATGACTGAAAGAAGAAGCAAATTAGAAATTGTATTTGATATATTAGCCTTTATGCAGAGAAAAGGCGGTAGAATTAAACCTACCCATATTCTTTATGGTGGTAATTTATCTTATAATAGATTAAAAGAATATATAAAAGAGTTAGAAGATAAAGAGCTTATTGTGCTTGTTGAAGATAAAGATAAAAAATTCTATCAGATAACTGATAAAGGTTTAAATTTAATATATGAATTCAAGAAGATTAAAGAAATAACAGATGCTTTTGGATTATAAATTTATTTTTTAATTTGTTTTTCTTCTATAATTGACCATTGATTAGGTAAACGTGGTCTTGCTTTTGATAGAGCATCTCTTGCTTTTCCTAGGTTTTCTGGATCAACAAAAACTGAGAATAATTTCTGACCTTGTTTAACCTGAGCTGCTATTCCTGTTGCTTTACCAAATGATAGTTGCATACCTTTACTCATTCTATCAGCACCTGCTCCTGTTAAGATTTTCTTTTCTCTAAGAATATGGTGTGGATATAATCTTATTCTAAATAAATAATTAGGACCCATTGACGTATGTAAATGTCTATTAACAACCTGTCTGCATGATTCTAGAGCATTATGTCTTATTTGTACATTTGATTTAGAAATTAAACTAATTTCATTTGGAAATGTTTTTTTGAGATCGCCAAAAACATATTTAACAATTTTACTATTTGGAACTGCTTTTATATAACCTTTTTTCTTGAATTTAGACTTACGAGTGTAAGCTCTTTTTATTCTTCTATAACATTTGAAAGCTCTTAAACCTGCCATTTTACATTATTTTAACTTTACTCCCTATACTTTGACCTGGCATACCTTTTTCAAATATAACACGTACACAGCCAGAATTACCATGTATATTTTTTACAATGCCCTTTATTTCTTTTTTAGCTGGTGATGTCCAAATAACTATTTTGCCTATTAATGCTTTGGCTTTTTCTTTTGTTAGAGTTGGAACTTTTAAAATCATGTGATTATTATATTTGGTATGACGACCTCCTCTAAAGTTAACTAAAATTCCTTCCATATAGTTTTTTATAAAGAAACTATTTAAAAAGCTTTTGGTGATATTATATTAATCTTATTTATGCTTACAATGATTAGGAGGATTTTTAATATGACTAATATGATATTCTTCCATAAATTTGATTATTTTAGGATTAACATTTACAAATCCTGTAATTGGTTCTAAATAAACATGAGGACAGCCATCTTGATCTTTTTCACCAATTATTCCAAAAGGAGTTTTTATATTTAAGATTTTAATGTAGAATTCATTAATCTCTGGATAATATTTACATTTAGAATCTAAAACCTCTGCACCACCATCCTCATCAATCCATGAACTTTTAACTGGACCAATTTCTTTAAGAACTTCATTAAATTTATCAAGAACTATTTTTTCTAATTTCTCAGCTTCAATATTAAATGGTTTCCATAGTTCTTTCTCTTCTTCTCTTTTTTGTTTATAGATTTCTTGAATTGTTGTAATTTCTTGTTCTAAAGCCATGGAATAAACAGTTATTATTTAGCTTTTAAATATTTATGAAATATTAAATATAAGATTTATTGTGCATATTGAGAAATCTATTTATTTCTTAGAAGGTTTTTTATAATGTTCAATAGATTCATATTTAAGTCTTTGAACAGAAACTCTATAAAGTTCTAATTTTTCTAGAATATTACCATATTGCTCAAACTCATGAACTGAAGAATTAATTTTTGTTCTAGTTAATTCTTCTAAAGAACTAAGAGGAGCATTATATGAAACTTTAATTTCTGGATTATCATCACGATGACCTAAAACTTGTAATACAAATTTTATTTCTTTTTTAACTATATCAGAAAGTGCACTATTTCTACCTTGCGCTATTCTAAAACCTGCTGATCCCATAAATATTAGTATTTCTTTAGGATTTTTAAACTTTTATATTAACAAGAAGTAGTAAGTTAGTATTTAATTTTCTTAGGTTTAAGTATTAATAAAGAAACAACAAAAAGCACTAATAAAATTGTCTCAACAATGGTTTGAAATTTTTTTGTTGGAGCACCCAGTGATACAAAATCTATTTTTGATATGATATAAATATTAAAAATAATTGCAATAATTGAGGATATTATAACAGCCTTTAACATACCTATGTTTTTTATTGGATTTATTGCAATAGTAAATAAGAATATTAAAAATATTATTGAAGCTAGTGCAATTACAGTATCATGATATTGAGTATATAATCTACCATCATAAAATGGAAATATTGTTAAACCAAAAAAGTGAGCTATAGCTCCAATCAAAAAATATATTGTTCCTAGAATTAAAACTATTTGAAGTAACTTAGTTTTATCAAATTTCATAAATGTAACTTAAAATTATAAGTATATAAATGTTTTTTAATAATTTACTAGAACTTCTATGTCTTTACCATAGATTTTTCTTAGATCTTCGAATATTTTTTCTTTGATAAACACTTTAGATGGTATTTTACAAGTTGCAATTTTATCTTCTAGCTCTTTAAGATTAGATTTTTCCATTCTACCAAGACCACCATCTGGCATTATTTTTGCTTTATGTATTTCTTTAATTTCTGTATCAATATCATCTACAACAAAAGCCTCATCTACTAATAAGAAAATTTCACCAAATTTATCTCCATACTTAATTCTTATTTTTGCTTTTTCTATCTCTAAACCACGTTTTCTTTGTACATATTCAATAAGTCCTCTAATAAATGGGGATGTTTCTTTTCTTATTTTTTCTACTTCTTGTTTGCTTAATGTCTTGTATTCTTTTTTAATTTTTGATATATTTCTTAAATCTTCTAAATATCTTTTAGGAAATGTATTTTTCTCTACTAATTTTTTTAATCCTGATTGTGGATTATCCTGAGATAAATTTTCTAATTTTAATACATCTCTAAGAATTTTCATTGTATTATCATAAAAATGCAGAGCTTTTTTATGCTCTGTTCTTTTTTCAATTTGTGTAAATAATCTTTTTATTCTTTTTAGATAATATTGTGCTTCCTCTAATAAAGAATCTAATTCTTTTCCTGATATTTTTTTAATTTTATTGTGTTCAATATCTTTAAAATAAGACCTTATTTTTTCTAAAATATTAACATATTTTTGTTCTAGTATTTTTTCTTTTTTTACAAATATTTGTTCTAATAAACGAACTGTTTCTTTTGGAGTTGGTGGATTGACACCATATAACATTAAAGCTGCTTGTGAAGGATTTAAAACAGCATAAAATATTTCTTCTGAGATAACACTTAATAATTTAGCATCTGCTCTTTCTAATAATTTTTCACCTACTTCCATATGCATATCAATTGCTTCTGGTGATGGCCTAATTCTACCCATTTCTAATAATAATTTCCAAGGCATAAATATTCCACGATCATATAATGGAACACCATCTCTTAAAAATGTGAAAATAACTGGTGAAGCATCCTTAATTGAATCCCAGAAATCTGTTAAGATATAAACTTGAATATGAAGTTCTTTTTTAACACCAACAACAGCACTTGCTTCATAACCCATTGATCTAATAATAGCACCTAATTTATCTTTTAATTCTAGTCTTGACATTCTCTTAACATCAGTATCATCAACAATTACAGCTACATCAATGTCATTAGATGTTGCATCACCTCTAAATAAAGAACCAACTGCAACATAAGAAACAACATATTTTTCAAATTTTTTTAAAATCATTGATTTATGTAATTCGCAGACTTTTAATCCCATGAACAAATCTTTAGGATCATAGATTGGAGCTGATAAAGCAATTAGTTCTAGAATTTCATATTTTGCATCAAAACAGGATTCTCGTAACTCAAATAAATTCATACACTGAGGCTTAATATTTTTATCAAATTCTTCGGCAATTTTATTAATAGATTGCTCAAATTTTTCTTTATAATTTAATTTATCTTTTTCTTCTTCTGGAATATCATATAAAACTAAAACATTAATGTCTTTGGATGCTTTTTCTTTTTTCTCTGGAGGTAATAATGAAATACCCATTATATCTTTATGTTTATCTAGAAATTTTTTTCTTAATTTTTCTAGTTTATCTTTTAAAGCATCTAGTTTTTTCTTTATGTCTGGAGAAATTTTTTTTGTATCTTCAATATCAAGATTATTATCATCTTTTAGAATTTTATCTTCATCTGGCATATTAAGAAATTATTAATTAAACTTTTTAAAGGTTTTGTTTTTCTTTGCTTTGTGTAAGAAGTAGGGAAAAAGCCATGATTTTTTACACAGAATCTTGACTTTATACACAGATTTAGGAATTTTTGAAAATGTTGTAATTAAAAAGAAGCAAAACTTATTTAAATCTACAACTTTTTATATACTTTTATGGAACAGCCAATACTTGTTACTGCAGCGATTATTAAAAAGAATAATAAATATCTTATTACCCAAAGACCTAATGATGGGCGACATAAAGGCAGTTTCTGGGAATTCCCTGGTGGAAAACTAAAAGTTGGAGAAAACCCTAGAGCAGCTCTTGAGAGAGAAATCCTCGAAGAGTTAGGAATTAAAATTAAAGCTGGAGAGATATTTGAAATCTCTTCTCATATTTATGATAAAATCAAACATATCATTCTTTTAGGATTCTATTGTGAATATATTTCTGGAGATATTCAAAATTACACAAGAGCCACTAATTACACAAAGCCGTTTTTCTTGTTAATCAAAACCTTTTTATATTATTATAAAGTTAATTTTGATAACGGGCTCGTGGTCTAGTGGCTATGACAACACCCTTACACGGTGTAGGTCGCAGGTTCGACTCCTGCCGGGCCCACTGCGCCAGTAGTATAGTGGTTAGTATCGAGCGTTGCCAACGCTTGGACCTGGGTTCGAAACCCAGCTGGCGCATTTTTCTAAAAAATATTTATTATTTTTGAGTTGTTAAAATAAAACAAAAAGTATTTAAGTAAATAACACAGAAATTTTTAGTAATGAAGCAACATACAAATAAAGTTTTACAAGATTTATTTTATGAAATTTTATTATTCTTAATAACAGTTTTTATTATTGCTTTATCATGGAAAAATAATGTTTTAACTTTGGTTTTATTATTAGTATTATGGTCAATACCAATATTTTTCTGGCCTAAAAAAGGAGATTTGAGTTATTTTTTAATAGCTGCAATATTAGCTAGTATTGGTGAAATAATAATTATTAAATTTGGTGCACTACAATATAGTAACCCAGATTTCTCAGGAATTCCAATTTGGTTACCAGTTGCATGGGGATGCGGGGCTGTTTTATTAAATAGATTAAAGAATATATTTAGTCAAGAATAATTCTTTAAATGATATATTATAGATAGATAACCTATTTAAACGGTTTTTAATATTATTTTGGTTTTACTTTTTCATACCATTCTTTATCAAAGCCGATGCTTTTGCAAAAATCCTCTGTCTGGCAACTGATTGAGCTACATACAGCACAAGGGGGACAGACAACACAATTACTTGGGCAGTTATCAACTGGAAAAGATTTGCATTCTATTTTGTTTTTAGAACAACCTGTAAATAACATTAAAGATAAAATTAGAATTATTATGATTATTCTTCTCATCTATAAATAAGAATATTCTATTATAATATAAAGATTGTTATTGTTTTATACAGAAAAAAGTCCGAAGAGTAATATGTCAAATTCTGTAGATATGAATGAGTCCTGCTTTTTACACACAATGCACTTTATACACAAAATCAAACAAAACAAAAAGTTTAAAAATAGTCTTTTATTCTAATTAGGTAACTTAGTTGCTTATTCTTAGTTACCTAATCAAGAAATAAGTATAATTAGGAGTTTAAAAATATTTCGAAAAATGAAATACGTTGTAGATACGAGTGTAATTGTAGAAAAAGTCGTTTCAGACTTGTTGAGCAAGAATCAAATAGAAGGTACTATATTAGTACCACACGCTGTTATTGCTGAATTGGAAAATCAAGCTAACAAAGGTTTAGAAATAGGATTTTTAGGTTTAGAAGAGTTACAAAATTTAAGAGAAAATTCTAAAATAAAAATTGAATTTGTTGGAAATAGACCTAATGAAAAAGAAATAAGATTTGCTAAATCTGGAGAAATTGATGCTTTAATAAGAGAGATTGCATATAAAGAAGATGCAACTTTAATAACAGCTGATAAAGTTCAAGCTGCATCTGCAAAAGCATTTGGTGTTAAAGTCAAATATATTGAATTAAGACAAGCTAAAGAAAAATTAGAAATAGAAAGATATTTTGATGAAAAAACAATGAGTGTTCATCTAAAAGAAGATTGTTTTGTTTTTGGTAAAAGAGGTGAGCCAGGAAATTGGGAATTAGAAAAGATAAGCAATAAAAAATTAAACAGAGAAGATTTAGAAACTATATCTAAAGAAATTGTTGAAAAATCAAGAATTGATCCTCATACATTTGTAGAAATAGCTAGAAGAGGCATTACAATTATACAATATAAAAATTATAGAATTGTTATTGTTAAACCTCCAATATCAGATGGATTAGAGATTACAGCTGTAAGACCTATAAAAAAATTAGATTTAGATTATTATAAATTACAAGGTGAATTAGCGGATAGATTAAAAATTAAGGCTAAAGGTGTTATTTTAGCTGGTGAAACTGGTTCTGGAAAAAGTACATTTGCACAAGCACTAGGAGAATTTTATTTAAAATTAGGTAAAATTGTTAAAACTGTTGAAAGTCCGAGAGATTTACAATTACCAGATGAAATAACTCAATATAGTAAAAACTTTACATCAAGTGAAGGAATTCATGATATATTATTTTTATCAAGACCTGATTATGTTATTTTTGATGAGATGAGAGATACTCCTGATTTTGATTTGTATACTGATTTAAGATTAGGTGGTGGTAATGTTTTAGGTGTTTTACATTCTTCAAGTCCAATAGATGCAATACAAAGATTTATCTCAAGATTAGATACAGGAATGATTCCAAGTGTTGTTGATACAATAATATTTATCGAAGCTGGTAAAATAAAAGATGTTTATGGTTTAAGTATGATTGTTAAAGTTCCAACTGGAATGACTGAATCTGATTTATCAAGGCCAGTTGTTGAAGTTAAAGATTTTAATAGTGGTAAATTAAAATATGAAATTTATTCTTATGGAGAAGAAACTGTTGTTATTCCTGTTGAAGATAGTGAAAAACCTAAAGGCATAAGTAAATTAGCAGGAAAAGAAATTGAAAGAGAATTTAAAAAATATACATCTCAAGTTATTGTTGAAGTTTTAAATGGAAATAAAGCTATTGTTTATGTTTTAGAACATGATATACCAAAGATAATTGGTACTAAAGGTAAAACTATAGATGAAATTGAAAAAAAATTAGGTATAAGTATAGATATTAGAGAATTAAAAAAAGAAAAAAATTCTATTTTATATGAACTTAAAGATGATAAGAAATTTTTAATATTTTTTGTTGAAGCTGGAAAAGATGTTGATTTTTATATTGATAATGAATATATTTTTACTGCTATTGCAAGTAAAAAAGGTGA
>JAPLZO010000038.1 GCA_026394995.1 Candidatus Woesearchaeota archaeon
GATGAAATGTTAGAATTATTAACTCTTAATAATACAGAGCTTTCTGAAAGAAAAAAAACTTCCTATCTAAGAAAATATAAAAAAATATTAAAAAACATAATTAATAGTATTGGAAGTAAAAAATTTACACAAGAAGATTTAAAAAGCATGATTAATCCAACCAACGGATTATCTGTTGAACAATCAAAAAATCAAATTTCTTTATTACTAGATTATCTTGAATATCAAAAACAAGGACAACATCTATCTAATTATATAAGAGGGGTAGCTTATGATACAACAAGAAATAAAAACTTATCAGAAAATAAACTACAAGAAAATAGATATGAAACAATAATTAATGATGGATTTATTGATGTATCTTCATTAGAAGGGATGATGGACAAAACATTTTTAAGTAAAATTAAATCTATTAAAGATGCTGTTCCTGATATGTTTAAAGATTATTTTGTAAGTTTACATCCTAAAGCAAGACCTTTTATGCAAAAAGCATTTGATGTTATAAATAATACAGATGATTTTATGACAGATGATGATAAGATTTTACTTCTTAATAGATTTGAAAATTTCTTTTTAACATATTTAACACATGTTGTCAAAACAAAAGAAGAAAGTGGTAAAGAATCATCTTTAAATAGTAATTATTTAAAGATGTTTATGGGTGCAAATTCTATTGCCACAACATTAAAAAAATATCAAAAAATATATCCTGATAATAAAGCATTACAAACATTATTTGGAATTATTAATTCTGATGTAAATAGTACAAATAATGTAAAGATATTTAATACAAAAATGTCAACCTATGAAATTAATACTTTTGGTGAATCACTTGTAGAACTATATGATTATGCTGATAGAATGAATGATGAAGATTTGAAAAAATTTGTAAAAGAGTTAAGTGTATTTTCTATTCTTCAATCTGGTGTTCAGCAATCTCCAATATCATTCACAAAAATATTACCATTAGATTACTATTCAGCTAAAGTTGGAGATATATTCAATAACTTTTTAAGTAATGATGATATTAACTTTACCCCAGATACAGTTTGGAAACAATTTAATCAAAACAACTATCACAATGGTAGACTAGTTAAAACAATTGTTAAAACACAACAAGTGTTTAATGAAAATGGTGGTCCAATACAACTTAGAGATAAAAATGATAACATATTAAGAGATGATTATGTTGTAATGAAACACATAAAACCAGAACTACAGAATAATCAACTTAAACAAGATGAATTAAGGAAGCAAAAGAAATTTGATGAAATATATGATACAATTCTTTATCAAAAAATAAAACTATATGATTCAACAGGAAAAGATATTGGAAAAGAATTACCAGATAGTTTCATTAAATACACTCCAATAAACATATTAGGAAATAGAATGTATTTAACAGAAGCATATGCAACACAAGATGTAGAATCAATACTTAAAAGTAATATTAAAATAGATGAATCAAAATATACACAAGCTATAGAAGATCATAAAAGACTTATGTTTCAAGCATATATGGCTAATCAAAATAATCAATCTACTAATGTTAAAATAATACCTTTAAATGAATCACAAAGATTTACTAGAGAGTCAGCTGAAAAAGATACAGAATATATGTATTTATTTACTGATAATGCTGGTAGAACATCAGGTTCAGGAGTTATTGACCCTAATAGTTGGTATGCTAAGAAATATGGTACAGACAAAAAATATGCAAGTAAAACACAAGCAGTAGCAAGAGGTTTAGAAAATGTTTATCCAATTACTACAATGGTAGATGATAAAAGAACTCAATGGGCCGATGCTCAATTTGATACATACAAGAAAATTATTGATGATGAAATAGAAACTATTAAACAA
>JAPLZO010000061.1 GCA_026394995.1 Candidatus Woesearchaeota archaeon
ATATATTTACCATCATCCATTATATGAACACTTTTTCCTGATTTATAGCCCATTTCTTCTGCTAATAAGCTTAAAGGCATTAATTTGGTTTTATCTCCATGTGCTGGAATTATATGTTTAGGATTAGTCATTTTTATTAAATCTCTCAAATCTTCTCTTTTACAATGTCCAGAAGCATGAATATCAGTAAAAATTCTCAAACCTTTTTCTCTTAATTTTCTTTCTAAAGCAGCTCTATTCAATAAATTAGGTTCAACTGGTATTGTCTTACAAGAAAAAATAATACTATCCTCTCTTTTAAATTTAAAAGGCAAAACTCCTTGTGCCATCTTATTTAAAACACTTCTAGGTTCACCTTGATTACCGGTAACAACTATTAAATATTTAGATAAATCTTCTTTATTTAATCTAGAAATTCTTTTCTTTACTTTATCACCATATCCAACAATATCAACATGGCTAAAATTAACCAATTTTAAATTTTCAGCAGCTTTAACATATTTCATTAAAGATCTGCCTAAAAAAACAACTTTTCTATTAAGCTCACCACCAAAATCAACAATGCTCTTTAGTCTTGCTATAACAATAATAGCATTTTTAGAATTATCAACTCCCAATAAAACATCTTTTAACATCTCTCTTGCAACTTTTTCACTAGGAGTCTTTCCTTCTGAACTAGAATAAAGACTATCACAAACCAAAGCAATAACATTTTCTTTTCCCAATTCTTTTAATCTTTCATAATTAGGTTTTTTACCAACAATAGGGTTATTATCAAATTTGAAATCATTAGCATAAAGTACAGTTCCCTTTTTGGTATGTACAGCAATTATAACAGCTTGTAATGTACTATGTGTTACATTAATAAACTCAATTTCTATATTATTATTAATTTTAATTTTAGAACCAGGATTTAATGTTTTAATATCATTATTAATTTTTAAATTATCATCTTTCATCATTCTTGTTAAAACTTCAATTGTAAATGGTGTTCCCAAAACACAAGCATTTTCATACTTTCCAGCTAAATATGGAACAGCACCAATATGATCCAAATGACAATGACTTAAACAAATAGCCTTTACTTTATCTTTTAAATGAAATAAAAAATGATCATTTGGTATTGCTTCTAATTTTATTAGCTGATTACTTGTTAAATCCTGTCTATTACCGCCTTCTTCTTCAAAACCAACAATTTTTTGCAAATAAAATCCCATATCAAATATAATTATATCATCATCTATCTTTATAGCAGACATATTCTTGCCTGATTCATTGTATCCTCCAATTGCAAAAAATTCAATCATCTTTTAACTCTTTTTTGTGCCAATAACACAATTAAAAAGAAAAATACTAAATAACCAAGTAATATAAATATTGTTGTTTGTACATTACCCAAATTGGAATTAAATAATATTATTTTCTTAAGAGCACTTTCACCCAAAACAAATGGATTATATAAAGCAATATCTTTAACTTTAGATAATACTTCTAATGGTAAAACAGTATTTGAAAATAATAACAACAAGCTACCAATGCTTATAGCTCCTAATGTAGCTGTTTCTTCTGATTTGAATAAATAACCAACTATCATTCCCAATAATATAAAGACACTTGATATTAATAATAAAATTATAGCTAAACTTACAATACTTAAACTACTCTTGATAAAGTAAACAACAACACCAAATATGATTAATAATTGTAGTGATACCAATAATATGCTAGTTAAATAATTTCCAATTATAAACCATATTCCACTAACAGGGGTTATAAAATTCCTAAAGTATGCGCTTGATAATTTTTCCCTAATAATCATAGTACTTGATAATAATATGCTAACAAATAATATCATTAGCACAACTAAAGTTGGGAATAAATAATTCAGATAGTTCTTATTTGTTTGTACATTTTCTATTTTCATACTAATAGGATTAACAATTGTTTCAGCATTTGCAATTTTAATACCAGCTATGTCTGATTTTATTTTTTCAAAACTACCTTTTATAGAATTAATATTCTCTATATTTCCAGAAACACTTTTTTGAGTATCAGCTAAATTACTATTTGTAATATCTCTGATATTACTAATATTAGTCAATTTAGAGTTAGCCTCAGCAGTTTGATTTCTAGCTGCATCAATTAAGTCTTTTAAA
>JAPLZO010000058.1 GCA_026394995.1 Candidatus Woesearchaeota archaeon
TGTGCAAAGCCCTTTAAATCATAATCTTTATATATAACCTGTATACACATTTTGTATACACATGGCAGATATATTTGATAACCCAATATTATGCAAAGAATGTAATATTCAAACTAGAAAAACTTATGTAAACAAAGAAGGATTTACTTTAAGAACTTTAGAATGTCCTAAATGTGGAAAACAATGGCATCATCCTCTTGATTTACAAGATTATGAGAACTTTAACAAAATAAAAAACAAACAATTTCAAGTTAAACTAAGAATGGTTGGTAATTCATATACAGTTTCTATTCCTCGAGAAATAATTGAGTTTGAAGAAGAGATTAGTAGAGAAATCACAAAAATAATCCACATGTCACTAGAAGAACCTGAAAAACTAAGTTTATTTTTCTCAAAAAGGTTTAGAAAGATTTATCAATAATAAAAGCCATAGGAGATAAAATGCCAAAAGAAATACGATTACGAGTCCAAGAAGCTTTACAAGAAGAAGCCTATAAAGGTATTGTTAGAATAGACTCTCAAACAATGAAACAAATAGATGTACATCCAGGTGATATAATTGAAATAGAAGGTTCTCGTATTACTGTTGGTTTAGTTGATAGAGCTTATCCATCAGATATTGGTCAAGGTATCATTAGAATGGATGGTATTCTTAGAAGAAATGCTAAAACTGGTATTGGTGAAAATATTATAGTAAGAAAAGCCAATATAAAAGAAGCTAAATCTGTTACAATAGCTCCTGCTCAAGAAGGTATCATGATTCAAGTTGATCCAGATGTTTTTAGACGTGGCTTATTAGGAAGAGCATTACTAAAAGGAGATATTATTTCATTAGGTGGAGCTCCTCGTAGAAGAAAAGCTTTAACAGGCACAGGCTCTCCATTTGAAGATATTTTTGAAGCTTTTGAAGCTGGCTTTATGGGTAATTTTGGTTTTGGTTCTTTAAAATTTATAGTTGCTGATACAAATCCAAAACAAGCTGTTATAATAACTGAAAATACAGAAGTTAAAGTTTCACCAAAAGCAATAGAAGTTGAAGAAGATAAAAAAATTCCAGAAATAACTTATGAAGATATTGGTGGTTTAGAAGATGAAATCAAAAAAGTTAGAGAAATGGTCGAGCTACCATTAAAACATCCAGAAATATTTGAAAAATTATCAATAGATCCTCCAAAAGGAGTTTTATTACACGGCCCACCGGGTACAGGAAAAACATTATTAGCAAAAGCAGTTGCTAATGAATCCGAAGCTAATTTCTTATTAGTAAATGGCCCAGAATTAACAAGTAAATTTTATGGAGAATCTGAAAAAAGAATTCGTGATTTATTTGATGAAGCTGAAAAGAATGCTCCTTCTATCATATTTATAGATGAAATTGATGCAATAGCACCAAAACGTGAAGAAACTTATGGTGAAGTTGAAAGAAGAATGGTTGCTCAATTGCTAGCAACAATGGATGGTTTAAAATCTAGAGGAAAAGTTGTTGTTATTGGTGCAACTAATAGACCAAATGCACTAGATCCTGCATTAAGGCGTCCAGGTAGATTTGATAGAGAAATTACAATTGGTGTTCCAAATAAAGCTGGTAGATTGAATATTTTAAAAATCCATACAAGAAACATGCCTTTAGCAAAAGATGTTGATTTAGAAAAATTAGCAGAAGTAACTCATGGTTTTGTTGGTGCTGATTTATCTGCCTTATGTAAAGAAGCAGCTATGAATATTTTAAGAAGAATCTTGCCAGAAATGCAATTAAGAGAAAAAGAACCTATTCCACAAAACACTTTAGAAAAATTAAGTGTAACAAATGAAGATTTCAGAGAATCATTAAAATCAGTAAGACCTTCTGCTATGAGAGAAGTTTTAATTGAAAAACCAAATGTTAAATGGGAGGATATTGGTGGCTTAGAAGACCTAAAACAAGAACTTGATGAAGCAATTGAATGGCCTCTTAAACATCCCGAGGCATTTACAAGAGTGGGTATAAGACCACCAAGAGGAATTTTAATTTATGGCCCACCTGGTACAGGTAAAACATTATTAGCAAAAGCAGTTGCCACTGAATCAGAAGCTAATTTTATTTTAGTTCAAGGTCCAGAATTACTTTCAAAATGGGTTGGAGAATCTGAAAAAGGTATTCGTAAAATATTTGAAAAAGCAAGACAAGCTTCTCCAGCTATTATATTCTTCGATGAAATTGATTCAATAGCGTCTAGAAGAGGAACAGAAACAGGAACAAAAGTTATTGAAAACATAGTAAACACTTTATTAAGTGAAATGGATGGTTTAAGAGAACTTAATGATGTTGTTATTTTAGCAGCAACAAATAGACCTGATTTAATAGATCCAGGTTTATTACGTCCAGGTAGATTTGATAGGATTATTTCAACAACAATACCAAATAAAGAAGGTCGTTTAAACATTTTAAAAATCCATACAAGAAACATGCCTTTAGCAAAAGATGTTGATTTAGAAAAATTAGCAGAAGTAACTCATGATTTTGTAGGTGCTGATATAGAAGCATTATGTAGAGAAGCTGCAATATTGGCTTTAAGAAAAAATATTAACATAAAAAATATTTCAATGGAATATTTTGAAGAAGCACTTAAAAAAGTAAAACCATCTATAACAGATCAAGATTTAAAGAAGTATAAACTAATAGAAGAACAATATCTAAGAACAGCAAGAGGAGCAGCAATTAGAGAACAACAAAATTATCTAGGTTAAAACTCCTTTTCCAACAATTATTGTGTGTTCAGCTTGGCTGACAATTCCATCACTTTTTTCAGGAAGTTGATTATATTGTTTTATTATTCCATCATTTTCTAGTAATCTTAAAATAAAATTAATATTAGGAAATTTCAACCATCTTGCACAAAATGGTAATGTTTTGTATTCTTTATCTATAAATTCCAAAACTTTTCTTGCTTCTAAACTTCTAATATTTTTTTTGTTTACTAATGTATAAATTCCTGATAATTTACCTTCTTTTATCATCCCTTCTCCTATAGTTGCAAAAGGTTCTATAGCAATTATAGTATCTTTTTCAAGAATATGTTTATCATTATTATCATAATTTGGTATTGTTAATCCAGCATGAACAATATATTCTTTAACTTCATGTCCTGATAAATTTTTTATAGGTGAATAACCATACTTCATTATTGTATCTTGTATAACTTTACCAATTTCTCTAAGTTCTATTCCAGGTTTTATAATTTTAATAGCTTCATTTAATGCTTCTTCACTAGCTTTTATTAAATCTGCATATTGATTAGTTCCAACTTCCATTGTAAAAGCAGTATCAGCAACACAACCATTAAAATGTGTTCCTATATCTATTTTTACTAAATCACCTTTTTTTAATTTTCTTTCATCATTTATTAAAGGAGTATCATGAGCAGCCACATTATTTATACAAATATTAACAGGAAAAGCAGGTTTTCCGCCTAACTCTATAATTTTATTTTCTATTTTTTGTGCTATTTCTAAATATAATACATTTTCTTTGATTAAAGTTCTAGCAAATTCTCTAGCTTGCTTTGCAATTTCTCCAGCTTTATTATAATCTTTACTCCATACCATTTATGCTCTCCAAAACAATTGGTAATTTAGTAACACCATCAATACCACGAAAATGACACTTATTATGTTCTATAATGATTTTTGCTTTTAACTTATCTTTAAAAATCCTAGAATCTTCCATGGGTACATAAGGATCATTATCTGAAAATATTGCTACAAAATTTTTAGTATGAACTTTAATTTTATTCCAATCTATTTTAGTTTCTAACCAAGGATTAGCAATTTCATAAGGACCTTCTTCATCACCTTCTTCTTTTATAATAAAATCCATATTTAAATTAATCCATCCTGCAACAAACACAACACCACCAATTTTTATATCTTTATCAAGAGTCTCTAAATATCTCAATATTGTTTGGCAACCAATAGAATGCCCAACAAAATAAGTTTCTTTATCAGGTTTTCCAACAATCTCTTTCAAAAAATTTATCCATAAATCAATTTTTGGTTCATTTGTATTTGGCATTGCTGGAACTTGAACAACAAAATCTTTTGATTCTAATTCTTTTTTTAACCAAGGAAACCAATCTCCTTCAGGAAATCCATCCCAACCATGAATAATAAAAATTCTTTTCATTTAAAAATCCCCCAACTTACTTTGCTCTTTACTTTCTAATAATTCTTCTTTTTTATAACCCAAAACTTCAAACAATTGGCTTACAGCAGGAATAACCTGATTATTTACATAATAATCAGCATCATAACTCTTACATTCTTCTGGTAATTTAGCTCTATCTCTAATTTTTTCTTTACCTTCACTAATTATATATCTTATAGTACTTCCAGCACCAACAATCATATCTTTTTCTAACATTTTTTCAGCAACAGCAACATGAGGACCTCGTTGCTCATATTCTTCAATGCTTTTTCTTAATTGAGTTTGTATTATTAATTCATTCATTGGTATTTTTTTATTTTTAATATCTTCTATAACACTTTTAACATATTTTAATGCTTTTTCTTTATCACCTTCTTTTAATATTATTTCTAAAACTTTTCTTTGAACTGTTCTAGCTAAAATACTCCAGTCACTTCTTATAGCTTCAAAACCAATAACCTTTATATTACCTTGTTCATCTATTAAAGCATATTTTTTCTTTGCTCCTTTCTCACTACTTTTTTTACTTACAAAAATTCCTCTTGGATAGAAATTTTCCAATTCTAATTCCATTAAACTAGGTAATTCCTTATTAACATCTTTTAAAAATCTTGAAATATCCTCTTTTTTCTTATTTCTTAAAACAATAGTAATGCTATCAGTATCACTATAAATAACTTCAAATCCTTTATCTTGAGCTAATTTTATTGTTTTTTGAATATATTCTCTTGCAAAAGCTGTAATACTTGCAGCAGATTCTAATGAATACCATCTTGCTCCAGGAAATCCTAAATAACCATAACTAGCATTTGCAACAGTTTTCAAAGCATAACTTCTTGCTTTTAACAAAGGATTTTTTTCTTTTTTTAATAATTCTCTAATTCTATTTCTTCGCGTTATCAAATCTTTTAAAATAATTGGAATAAAACCTTCTTTCTTATAACTAAAATAATATCTTCTTTCTTCACCATCAACTTCTAATAAAGGACTTTCATAAGAATTCTTTTTATCATCAGTTAAAGTTCCTAAATAAATATTTTTAGCAACAATTATACTTGGATATAGGCTTTTATAATCTAACATAACAACATTTTCATATAAACCTGGTTTAGGTTCAAAAACAAAAGCTCCTTTATAAGTTCTTAACACTCTTGTAGCAATATCACTATATTTTGGTCTATTAGGTGTTATTTCATTAAATTCTCTAGCTCTTTTAATTAAGTACCACTCTACTAGTTGTCCATATGTCATTCTGCAAATATCAAAAATAGGCTGCCCAATTAATTTCACCAGCTCTTCTAAATTAGGTAACAAATTAGTAAATAATCTATAAGTCAAAACAGCATCATGTAAATTATATTCACAAAATTCTTCTATATCTCCTTTATCCCATGCTTTTGCCAATCCATTTATCTCAATATCTTTTTTACTTTCATTTAATAATTCCTGAGTAACAGAATTTAAATCATAAATATTAGTCTGTAAACTTCCAGCAACAATATGTCTTATAAATTTAAAAATATCTAAATGAATTAATCCAGTAATCTTACTTGTGATAAGATCCCTTCTTTTACTAAATTTAATAATGCTATTATCTAATCCCAAGTCTAGTGGTATTTTATAAACAGAAGCTCTTTGTTTTATATAGGGCAAATCAAAACCATCTGTGTAATAACCAACTAAATAATCAGGTTTGAATTTTTTTATAATATCTATGAATTTTTCAATTAACTCCAATTCACTATTAACAAATTCAATGTATTTTTTATTGGTTTTAAATTTCTTCCATGTTATAACTTTCTTATAATCATCACTTCCATAAAAACCAATCATTACTATCTCATCTTCTTCTCCTTTTACAGATTTACCTCTAGGATTATAGACTTCAATATCAAAAGAAAGAATTTTTGGATTAGCTATTACATCATCATTTATTTGTTTGATCTTATCTATTTCAATGCAATAATCAACATCAAAATCATTTTTAATTAATTCACCTTCAATTTCATATAATGTTAGTGGTGTAATCTTTTTATCTATTAAATATCTTCTAGTGAAACTAATATCAACTTCTTTTTTACTTATATCTCTTATCTCATTTATTTTTTCTTTAATATCCTGAAAACCTTTTGGATCATTGAATGTTACTTTAATAGCTCTAACATCAACATCTAGAAATTTTTTATCAAAAATCTCTACATTTTCAACAAAATATTCTTTATTTTTAATTTTTTTAATATCTTTAGCAATCTTTTCTAGATTCTTCTCAGCAAAAACCCAAAAATATGGTCTAAATTTACTATCAATAGCACATATTCTTTTTCCATCTATTGTTTTCCCAAATAATCTTATCTTTGGAACATTTTCCTCACTAATATAATCAATATCCATAGGATAAAATTCTACTTTTACCATTTTAATCTTAATAGTATCTTCGTTTATAAAACTTTTTAAGTA
The DNA here is from genome assembly GCA_026394995.1 of Candidatus Woesearchaeota archaeon. Classification (GTDB taxonomy): domain Archaea; phylum Nanobdellota; class Nanobdellia; order SCGC-AAA011-G17; family JAPLZO01; genus JAPLZO01. Next base: position 6,641 of record JAPLZO010000058.1, read on the forward strand.
AAGAGGCTAAATACAAAATATTTAAAAAACCATAGGAATACCCAATTATCCTATGGATGCAATACAAATTGAAAATCTAACAAAAAAATTTGATGATTTTATAGCAGTTAATAATGTCTCGTTTAGTGTAAAAGCTGGTGAAATCTTTGGTTTACTTGGCCCTAATGGAGCTGGAAAAACAACCACAATTAAAATGTTAACAACATTATTACATCCAACAAGCGGGTTAATAAGAGTTAATGGTTATGATCCCATAAAACAAGAAGATGAAGTAAGACATTCATTTGGAATTGTATTTCAAGATCCAAGTTTAGATGATGAATTAACTGCTTATGAAAACATGGAATTTCATGGTGTTCTTTATCAAGTACCAAAATCTCTAAGAAGAGAAAGAATTGAATATCTATTAAAATTTGTTGAGCTATGGGATAGAAGAAATGATTTAGTAAAACACTTTTCAGGTGGTATGAAAAGAAGATTAGAAGTTGCTCGTGGATTAATACATCATCCAAAGATTTTATTTTTAGATGAACCAACATTAGGACTTGATCCTCAGACAAGAGATCATATATGGAAGTATATTAAACAATTAAATAAAGATGAAGGAATGACTGTTTTTTTAACAACGCATTATATGGAAGAAGCTCAAAAAGTTGCTGATAAAATTGCTATTATTGATCATGGAAAAATTGTAAAATTAGGAACAGTTAAAGAATTAGAACAAGCAACCAATACAAATTCATTAGAAGAAGCATTTTTGAAACTTACAGGTTATTCTATTAGAGAAGAAAAATCTTCTGCGAGAGACTCTATGAGACAAGGTAGAAGACTTTGGATGAGATAATGGGTGCATTATATATAATGTGGCTAAGGCAAATTAAAAGATATTGGCGCTCACGAGCTAGAATGATAGGTGCAATAGGACAGCCACTTTTATTTTTAGTTGCTTTAGGTTTTGGGTTTGGACCAATTTATCAAAAAGCAGGTGGTGGTAATTATATTGATTTTTTAGCACCAGGAATTATTGCAATGAGTATCTTATTTACTGCTATGTTTGGAGGAATAGATGTAATATGGGACAGACAGTTTGGCTTTTTAAAAGAAACACTTGTTGCTCCTGTATCACGTATTAAAATTATGATTGGAAGAACTCTTGGCGGAGCTACAGTAGCATCATTTCAAGGAATTATAGTTCTTATCATATCTATAATTATAGGTTTTAGACCAGCAAATCTTTTACATATACCAACAACATTAGCACTTATGTTTTTAATAGCATTATTATTTACTGGATTAGGCACTGCAATAGCATCAAGATTAGAAGATATGCAAGCATTTCCTTTAATTATGAATTTTCTAATCATGCCAATATTTTTTATTTCAGGTGCATTATTTCCATTAACAGGATTACCAGAAGCAATATCATTAGTAGCACGTTTTAATCCATTATCATATGGTGTTGATGGACTAAGACAAGTCTTAACAGGAGTAATTCATTTAGGATTAATGTTAGATTTTGGTGTATTAATTGGATCAGTATTAATTGTTGGTGCAATTGGAAGTTATCTTTTCTCAAAGATTGAAATCTAAAAGGTTTCTTTTTATATTTTTATAGATAAAAATATATGAATAAAAAATCATAAACTTTATAAGTTATTAATATATTTCTTGAAACACTTTTATGGTACAATGTATTCCAAAATCAAACAAAATCTTGAAGGTTATCTGATATCAGATAACTCTAAAATATCTAGTTCTATAAAAAATTTCCTTGTTTTTACAGCAGCCTTAGCTTATTTATTTTTTCCAAATCAATTATCATCAAACTCTAATGATATTTCACAATCAGTTTATACATCAACAACAAATAAATCAAATAATTATACAACAACCCAGGAAATACCTGAAAAGATACAACTAGTATACCAAAGATTAAACAAATATTTACCAACAATTAAACAATGCACTAATATTTTACCTAGTTTAACAGAATTAAATGCATTATCTTTGTTAGCAGCAGAAAGTGATGGTATCCATGAATATGAAAATGAGGTTAATACATCAAATAAAGATGCTAAAGGGCTTGGTCAAATAAGAGAAATAGCATACAAAGAAGTTTTTGAAAATAGAAAATCTAATCCTTATATAAAAACATTATTTCGTAATCATTTCCCATCATTTAAAGAAGCTGAGACTAATCCAGATTATAACATTAAAATTTCATTATCATATTATTACTTATTAACAAATAAATTTGATAATACAACAAAAGCTATTAATGCATACAATTATGGTGAATATAATCTAACAAAATTAATAGAAAAACATAATGAAGATTATCTTGTTTTTCTGCCATACCAAACCAAAGATCATCTTAGAAGATTTAATAACTACAGAGAAAACATGAGAAGATTACCTTATCTATAATAAATTTTATAAACTTACTTCTATATATCTAAACTATGGGCGTTAAACTATC
>JAPLZO010000003.1 GCA_026394995.1 Candidatus Woesearchaeota archaeon
GGCTATTGATGAAATTACTAAACATTTAGAAAATAAAAAATTAGGTAAAAAAACTATTCAATATAAGATTAGAGACTGGTTGATTTCAAGACAAAGATATTGGGGAACTCCAATACCAGTGGTTTATTGTGATAAATGTGGTATTATACCAGTACCAGAAAAAGAATTACCTGTTTTATTACCAGAAAATGTTGAGTTTACAGGACAAGGTAATCCATTACAAAACAATGAGAAATTTGTAAATATAAAATGTCCAAAATGTAAAGGCAAAGCAAAAAGAGAAACTGATACAATGGATACATTTGTAGATTCTAGTTGGTATTTTATAAGATATTGCAGTAATAAATATGATAAAGGAGCATTTGATAAATTAAAAGTTAAATATTGGATGCCTGTTGATTTATATGTTGGTGGTGCAGAGCATGCTGTTTTGCATTTGATGTACTCTAGATTCTTTGTTAAGGCTTTAAGAGATATGAAATTATTAAGTTTTAATGAACCTTTTAAAAAATTGTTTAATCAAGGAATGTTACATAAAGATGGTGCTGTAATGAGTAAAAGTAGAGGTAATATTGTAACTCAAAAAGAAATATCTGAAAAACATGGGATTGATACTGCAAGATTTTTCTTATTATTTATTGCTGGTCCTGATAAAGATATGGAATGGGATGATAAAGGTATAGAAGGTACTTATAGAATACTAAATAAAATTTATAATTTAACTGATAAAGTTAAAAGTTTGAATAATAAAAAAGATAAAAATGTTATTAGTAAATTAAATAAAACTATAAAAGATGTTACAGAGCATATTGATAAATTGGGATTTAATTTAGCTTTAATTTCCATAAATGAATTTTTGAATTATTTCAATAAAAACAAAGAATTTATTAGTAAAAAAATTTATGATGATTGTTTAAAAAAATTAATTTTATTGATAAATCCATTTACACCGCATTTATCAGAAGAAATGTGGGAGAAAACTAAGAATAAAGGTTTTTCTAGTATTACTAAATGGCCAAGTTATGATACTAAAAAAATAGATTATAAGATAGAAACTGCTGAAAATATGGTTGCAAAGACTATTAGTGACATAAAAGATATTATTGATTTAATAAAAATAAAACAGCCTAAAGAAATCAGTATATTTGTAGCTGAAAAATGGTTGTATGATACTTATAAAAAATTACAAAAAGAAAAAAGTAGAAATATTGGAGAAATAATCAAAAAAATTATTGTTAAAGGACATGAGCAAGAAATAAGTAAAATTGTTCAAGCATTTATCAAAGATCCTGGTAAAATATCTAACACCATTCTAGATCAAGTCTATGAATTTAAATATTTACAAGAATCTAAAAGCATGATTGAAAAAGAGTTTAATTGTGTAATTAATATCATAAAAGCAGAAAGTAGTAATGAACAAAAATCAAAACAAGCAATGCCTAACAAACCAGCAATTTTAATAAAATGAAATTAAAATTTTTTGTGTTATATTTTTTACCTATAATTTTGTTTATGGGCATTATTTTTTATTTTTCTTCTATACCATATCCACCAACATTGGAAATAAAATATAGTGCTGATTATGAGCATATCTTTGAATATTTTTTATTAAGTTTTTTATTATATAGAGGTTTTAGAAATTCTAGATATAATAATATTGTATTTTCTTTAGCAATATTAATAACAGTAGTTTATGGTATAAGTGATGAAATGCATCAATATTTCATTCTAGGAAGAACATTTGATTTTTTTGATATGGGATTTGATGCTATAGGAGCTTGTTTAATTTTACCAATTAGATTTTTAGAAAAAAATAGATATTTTAGAAAATATTTTTTATAGCTTCAATTTCATTTGCAGCTTTAATAAGGCTTATATATACTATTTTATTGTGATATTATATGGCAGAAAAATTTATTATGGTTTCATTAGAAGATGAAAAAGCTAAGAAATTAGCTGAGGTTATTAGCAATGAAACTAGCAGAAAAATTTTGAACTATTTGAGTGAAAATGAAGATTCAGAAAGTGATATTGCTAAAAAATTAAAAGTTCCTGCAAGTACTGTTCATTATAATATTCAACATTTAATGAAAAGTAATCTAAATGAAGTTAAAGATTTTTATTGGAGTGATAAAGGAAATAAAGTTAATATTTACAAAGTAGCTAAAAAATTAATTGTTATTGCACCAAAAGGTACAAATAATATAAAAGATAAATTAAAAGAGATTTTGCCTGTTGCAATAATATCTGGTGTTGCTGGAATATTAATTAATTATTATACTAAAATACAATATCAAGTTTCTCAACTAAAAGGTACTGCTGAAAGAGCATTAGCAGCACCATCATTACAAAATGCTCAAACAGTAAATTATGGATTATGGTTTATAGCCGGTGCTATATTTGCCATAATTGTCTATTTAATATGGAATAGAAGGAGGTAAAAATAAACCTTTTTTATAAAAAAGGTTTGCGAAAAATAAAAATGGAAAAAAATAACTGGTTAATTGGAGTATTAGTATTAGCTCTAGTTGTTATATCAATAGCTTTTGTTTACTTTAATAAAAGTGGAGGAACAACTAATCAACAAACAATAACAGCATCTGGTACTAGTACTATTACAGCTGTTCCTGATGAAGCAAGTGTTTATGTTAGTATAAATACTCTAGAAAAAACAACTGAAGAATCTAAGAATAAAAACACAGCAATAAGTGATGCTGTGCTTAATGCAATTAAGAAATTAAATATTCAAAAAGATATAGAGACAACAAATTACAATATTTATCCTGAATATGATTGGAGTAGTGGTCAACAGGAATTAAAGGGATATAGAACAACCAATACAATAAAAGTCAGTACTAAATACTTTGATGATTTAGGAGCAATAGTAGATACTGCTGTTAAAGCTGGTGCTACTGGAGTAGATAGCATAAACTTTGAATTAAGTAAAGACCAACAAAATAAGATTAAAAGAGAAGCATTGGCAAATGCAACTGAAGATGCTAAATTAAAAGCAGAGGCAATAGCTAATGGTTTAAATGCCAAATTAGGAAAGGTAATTTCTGTAACAGAAAATAGTTATAATTACATACCATATCCTCTATTTAGAGGTGGAGCAGTTGCAGATGCAGAAAAAGCAGTATCAACAAGCATTGAGCCACAGAACTTGGATATAACAGCTACTGTTAATGTTGTTTACCAAATAAAATAGATTTATATATTTCTTCTTTTTTTATTCTTTTATGGATCAAGAAAAAAAAGAGTCTTTAAAGATAAATCCAATATACCTTGCTATTTTCTTGATTTTTATTTTGATTATTGTAGGCATCTCTATTTATATAAAGTATAGTTCAAGTGACAAAGAAAATAGAAACTTAAATGATTTTATAGTTGAATTCAAAAATACTATAA
>JAPLZO010000031.1 GCA_026394995.1 Candidatus Woesearchaeota archaeon
ATAAAATATTATTATTTCCAGTTATAATACTCGGTTTATATTTTATATATCGATTAATAGACCAATCTCAAATTATAAATCATTTTCCTTTAGATTATACTAATGATATCTCTTTTCATATAACAATGTTATTCTTTTTAGCAAAATATGGTTATAATGCATTAGTTCCAAATTGGTATAATGGTTTTATTTTATTTAAAATATACCAACCCGGTTGGTATATTTATACATTACCAATATATCTAATAACAAAAAATATTCTGTTAGCAACATATATATCTTTAATTTCATTATTTGTAATAGGCTTAATTTCATTATTTATAATTGGAAAAAATAACAATTTTTCATTAACAAAAATATTAGCATTTTTTGTGTTTTTCTTTGCTATTGCAACAAATCTTGGTAATTGGACAAGATTAGGTCGTGTAACAGAATTATTTGGTTGGATTTCATTTATAGCATTAGCTGCAATTGTTTTATATTACAAAGATAGACCTTTAGATAAAAAATTTCCATTTTTATTTATACCAATATATTTTATTACAATAATTTCACATTTCTCAGAAACAATAGTTTCACAATTTTTAGTTTTAATGTTATTTCTAATTAAATCTAAAAAAGAAAAATATTTATTAATTTTATATACAACAATAGGTTTAATATTATCATCATTCTGGTGGTTACCATTTATATTAAATGCCTTTAAATTAAGCATCTCATCAGATCCAGCTTATTTTTACATATTAAGATTACTTGACTTTGGACCTCAATGGATTTTAAGAAATATAGCAAGTTTCATAATACCACCACTTCTATGGTTTACATTTTACAATTATTGGAAATATCAAAATAAATCCAAAAAGGAATTAATTTTTATATCTCCAATATTGATTTTAAGTATTATATTTATAACTCGATTAATTATTATAATACCATTTTTAAATAGGGTTTATCCAGATGCTCATATGAATTTATATTTATTCTTTGGAATATTGTACTTTTTAAAAACTCCGTTTAATTTTTATTCTAAAAAAATAAAATATCTTATAGTAACAGCATTGATATTATTATCAATATTAAGTGTAAGCATCAATATTTTACATACACCACTATTTAAAATTCCAGGAAAATTAGAGAATGATACAATATCTGTTTTACAAAAAGTAGATAATAAATATCTAATTGTTGAAACACCTGAAACAATTAAAACATCTTTCTCTAGAGCATATTATTGTTATGGTGCTGTCTATTATAATTTATCAACACCATCAGGTTTTGTTGACCTTGTGAAAGAAATAGATTATAACAGAATTACTAATAGCATTCCTTTATATGTTAAAAATAAAAACTGTAAAGATATAATTAAAGCTTTAAAATCTTTAAACACAACAGAGATATTAACTTATGATGATTATTGTAACAATCTAAAATCTTGTAATTTAAAACAAAAAATAAAACAAGATAGAGTTTGTTTATATTCTATTTAATTACATACCAGTTATAGCTTTAAAACCAGCCCAATATCTTTTTATATCTTCAAAAGATCTAATATTCATAACTTGTTTTGCTAAATATTTTGGTCTTAAATAATATTTTTTATAAGCATTATCTATAAATTTTCTGTATTCTTCTTTGTCTACATCATTAGGAACATACATTATAATTGAATGATCTAATTGACTACAAGATTTACTAAAATCAAATTTATATCCTTTAGTTATCAACATTTTATAAAGTTCTGTTCCAGGATAAGGTGTAAATTTATTAAAATGAGCAAAATCCATATTCATTCTAATTGCAAAATTCAAAGTTTTCTTCATACTTTCTAAAGTATCTCCAGGCGTTCCCATTATAAAATCAGCCCTTACGCTTAAACCAACTTCATGAGCCCATTTAACAGCTTGTTCATTTTGTTCAACAGTAGTACCCTTTTTTAATAATTGTAATATTCTATCATCACCAGATTCTAAACCATACAGAACTTGCCAACAACCAGCATCCTTCATTTTTTGTAGCATTTCTTTTGTTACATTACTAGTTCTTGTTAAACAACACCATCCTATTTTAATACCTTTTTCTTTCATTAAATCAAAAATTTCATATAGTCTTTTTTTATTTAATGTAAACGTATCATCAAAAAATTTGAGCTCTTTAGCTCCATATTTATTTATCAATTCTTCAATTTCATCAACAACATTTTTTGCACTTCTAAATCTATAACTTGTTCCAAAAATAGCTCGATCACAAAATGTACATTGATAAGGACATCCTCTACTTGTCATTAAAACACCTAATGGTAATTTTCTATAAGAAGCAGGTGTTGGATGGTAATCTTTTAATGGAGGTAATAAATGCCTTGCAGGAAATGGAATACTATCTAAATCTTTAATAAACTCTCTTGGTTTTGTAATAATATTCTTACCTTCTTTTTTGTAGATAATACCTTTAACTTTTTTTAAATTAGTGCTTTTTTCAAAAGCTTTAATTAATTCTAAATATGTAATTTCACCTTCACCAATGACACCAATATCAAAACAATTTTCCTGAATTGCTTCTTGTGGTAAAGCAGTCACATGAGATCCACCAATAATAACTTTAATGCTTTTATCAATATCTTTAACATCTCTACCAACTTTTATTACACTTTCAAATGTTGGTGTAGTCGTAGTTATACCAACAACATCTGGTTTTTCATTTTTAATATACTCTTTAATCTGAGTATGATTCATAAAATTTCCTTCAGCAATTTTAACATAATAACCTTCTTTTTCTAGAACAGCAGCAATATAAGCAATACCTAAAGGTTGTATAATATTCATAACATCCTTCATACTCTTGGTTTCACCAACTATATCTTCCATACTAAATGGCGGATTTACCAAAATTGTTTTGATTTTTTTATTCATTTTAATAATAATCAGTTCTCAAATCTTCTTTTTTAGTGCTTAAAAAACTTATTAAGCTTTTTAATCCAGTTATAATATGATCTGGATGTGAAAATAACACCTTAGTCTTTTTTGCTATATAGTTTGGTCTAAAATAGAACTCTTTATAAAATTTTTTCTCCCATTCAACAAAATTATTGTTCTTGTTTTTAAATTCAGATGTATAAGGAAATAAACTAAAATTGATATCACATTTTAATTGATTAAACAAATTAGTTCCAGGATAAGGGATTAATTGACTAACAACAACATAATCAAAATTAATCTCTTTTGCTAATTCTAAACTTTTATTAAAATCAGATTCATTTTCATTTGGAGCACCAACAATAAAGAAGCCCATAGTTTCTATACCTACATCATGAACTAACTTAACCTGATCTTTTATTTTATAAGAATCATAACCTTTCTTATATAACTCTAAAATTTTTTGAGAACCACTCTCAATCCCAATTTGTATCCTCATACATCCCGCTTTTTTCATTATCTCTAATGTTTCTTTATCCAATGTATCAACTCTACTCAAACAAATCCATTTAATTTTTAAACCCTTATCAATTATTTTTTGGCATATATCTTTAATTCTTTGTTTATTAACATTAAATGTATCATCTATAATCTTAAAATGCTTTATACCATATTTGTTTATACATTCTTCAATCTCTTTAACAACATTATCAACAGATCTATAGACAATCATTGATCCATATGTATGTACACAATAACTACATTGAAATGGGCATCCTCTTGACGTCTGTATAACCGTAAATGGTTTTTTCATTAAGAATTCAGAATATAATTCATTTTTAATTAACTCTCTTGATGGAAATGGTAATCTGTCTAACTCTAAAACTCTGATTGCATCTTTATTTACAAATATCTTTTTACCTTTTCTATAAGCAATTCCATTAATCTCTTTTACATCTTTGTTTTCTTTAATAGCATCATATAAATTAGAGAACACAAATTCAGGTTCTCCTTTTATTATATAATCTATTTTGGAATTTTTTAGAACTTCTTTGGGAAATATTGTTGGTAAATAACCAAAAGCTATAATTTTTAAGTTAGGCATATCTTGTTTTATCTTTTCAATATTATTAAGATCATCTTGGAATATCTCAAATCCAGTTATTGTAATCAGTATATCAGCATTAAATTCTTTAATTGTATTTATAACATTAGTAATATCTAACTTTTCAGCAATAGCATCTATTAAGATAACATCATCTTTTTTTGATTCCTTAACAATAGAAGAAATGTACATTAGTTCTAGTGGTGGATATAGAAAATTAGGAGCATTATATGAACACATATATCTCCTTACAACTTGATTCTTATTTGGTAAATTTAATACAACTGTTTTCATTTTTTGATTTTTTTATCAGAATATTTATTAATATTATATATTTATTTTCTTATTTTGTACC
>JAPLZO010000039.1 GCA_026394995.1 Candidatus Woesearchaeota archaeon
TATCAAGAAGGTGTTAAAGTTAAAGGTATTTTTGAAAGATCTCAAGAGAGTAAATATTCAGAATATAACAAACTTAAAAATAATAAAATTGATGTTAAATTTGATAAAAATGAATATTACATGCATAATAAAATAAATGCAGTAAATATCTTATTAATAGATCAGAAAATGGTTATTTTAGGAGATTATAATCTATTTGATAATGAAACTATGAAAGGACATTTAATAATTATTAGAGATAATAACATAGTCAAACAATATGTTGATGAGTTTAATAAGTTATTTTAAATAATTATCTTTTATTAAATTTATTGAGTTAAGTATTGCTTCTCTTTCAAGTGCTAGTAGAGCAACAACCTCAACAGGACTTCTAGTTTTTGAATTTCTTAACCTAGTCAAAGATTCCTGTTGTTGCATTCTTGCTTCAAGACCTTTATTTAAATTTTCAATGACTTTCTCAATATTATTCTCATCAATTGAATAAAAAGTAATAAAATCTTTAAATATTAAAGGTTCAATATCAACCATTCCTATATAACCTTTAGGTTGTTTTAGTAAATATCCTACTACCTTATCTTCTATTTTTGAAAAATCAATTGACATGTTGGATAATAGACATATAAAGTTTATAAGTTTTTAGTAAGTTAAATATATAAATATCTTAATTAAAGTATTAAATATGTCAACAAATGCTGATTTTGAATATGGATTAGCTGAAAAGAAATATTTAGAAGCTAAAACCAATGAAGAGAAGTTAGAGGCATCAAAAAAGATGCTTTCTGCTGCACCCAATCATAAAGCTTCACAAGTTATGAGAGCTGAAATCAAGTCAAGAATAGCTAAATTAAAAGCTATTATGGCTAAAGAAAAACAACAAAAGAAAGCAGGAGCACAATTATCAATAAAAAAAGAAGGGGCTGCTCAAGTTGTTATTGTTGGAAAAACTAATTCTGGTAAAAGCACCTTATTAAAAAGATTAACAAATGCTAAAGTTGAGATAGCTCCATATGAATTTACAACTAAAGAGCCTGTTGTAGGAATTTTAGATTATAAAGGAATAAAATTACAAATTATAGAAATACCAGCTATTGTGCAAAATTTTAAAGATACTGAAAAAGGACCTTTTTTATTATCATTAATAAAACAAGCTGATTTGATTATATTGTTATTTAATAGTCCAAATGAGAAAAAAATGTTAGATTATGAATTATTGGATATAGATACTCCTATTTTGATATATAATAACCAAGATAATTTAAAAGATGAAATATGGTCAAGATTGAATATAATAAAAGTTTATACAAAACAACCAGGGCATAAGCCTGCTTATCCTCCAATAGCTATGAAAAAAGGTTCTATTATAGAGGATTTAGCTGAACATATTCATAAAGATTTTATTAAAAAGTTTAGATTTGCTAGAATTTGGGGTAAAAGTGCTGCTTTTCCAGGACAACAAGTAGGTTTAAAACATCAATTGCAAGATAATGACATAGTTGAGTTACACTTAAAATGAATTTACAATTAGAATATTTAAAAAAGAGAGATGAAATTGTTAAAAGATTACAAGAATTTGAGAAGAATAAAAATTATTTCTATGAATTATGTTTTTGTTTGTTAACACCACAAACAAAAGCTAGAAATGCTGATTTAGTTATTAAACAATTAAAAGCTCTGGATTTTAAAAATAAAAGTTTTAGTCCTGTTAAATATCTTATAGGAATAAGATTTCATGAGAATAAGGCTAAATATTTGTTGGAACTTAAAGAAAAATTTGATAAAATACCATTTAATTTGAGTTCAAGAGAATTAAGAGAATATTTAGTTAAAAATATTAAAGGTTTAGGATACAAAGAAGCTAGTCATTATTTAAGAAATATAGGACATAAAGATTTAGCAATATTAGATAGACATATTTTAAGTAATTTAAAATATTTTGATGTTATTAATGAAGTTCCAAAATCAATGACTAAAAAACAGTACTTAGAAATAGAAGATAAATTTTTAGATTTTAGCAAAAAAGTTAATATTCCTATAGATCATTTAGATCTATTATTTTGGAGTTCAAAAACTGGAGAGATATTCAAATAGAATATAATTTAGTAAACTATATAAATATTAAAAAAATAAAAATTTTATGCCAATAAGATTTATTAAATCTAGATCATTGACAAAAGAAGAGATTGATGTTGTTAATAAAGTTAGTTCTTTATATTTAAGTAAAATAGAGAGATATACAAAAAATCCAGATTTAATGATACAAATTAAAAAACAAAAAAATAGTGGAGATAAAGCCATAAAATATTCTATAAAATCTAGAATTGAAGGTAGTATTTTTATACAATCAAGTTGTTATGATTGGAATTTATCTAGAGCAATGCATTCTTGTTTTAAAAAATTGCTTAAAGAAATGGATCATAAATTTAAGATTAAAGGTAGAAAATGAAACAAGTTATTCTTGTTAGAAAGGATTTGAAAATGCCTTCTGGAAAAATGAGTGCTCAGGTTGCACATGCAAGTGTAGAGGCTACTTTTAAGTCTGATAAAAAATATTTGGATGAATGGTTAGAAGAAGGTATGAAAAAAGTTGTTTTAAAAGTTGAGGATGAAAAAGAGTTGTTAAAATATTTTAAATTAGCTAAGCAAAATAAGCTAGTTGCTGTTTTAATAAAAGATGCTGGAAAGACTTTTTTTAAAAATCCTACTAATACATGTGTTGCAATAGGACCTGATGATGAAGGAAAAATTGATAAAGTCACAGGTAAACTTAAAATTTTATGATAGACTCATTCTATAATAAAGCTAAAAGAGAAGGATATAGGGCTAGGTCTGTGTATAAGTTATTTGAATTAAACAAAAAATATAATTTAATCAAAAAATCTGATAAAGTATTAGATATAGGCGCTGCTCCTGGTTCTTGGTTGCAAGCATGTTCTAATCTAGCCAATTTTGTTTTGGGTGTTGATATACAAGAGATTAAAACTTTAAAAGCAAATAATGTTAAAACTTTAAAATTGGACATTAATGATAAGGATATCCTGGATAAAATTGAAGGTAAATTTGATGTTGTTATAAGTGATGTCGCTCCTAAAACTTCTGGAATTAGAGATATTGATCAAGATAAAAGTTTACAATTGAGTAAAAGAGCTTTTTTTATTGCTAAAAATAGATTAATAGAAAATGGCAATTTTTTATGTAAAATATTTCAAAGTGCAGAAGTTGATAAATTTATTAATGAACTAAGAAAATATTTTAAATTTATAAAAACAAGTAAACCAGTAGCTTCTAGAAAGCATAGTAAGGAAATCTATATAATATGCAAATATTTTACTACTAATAAGTAAGAATAATAGAAAGATTTATAAATTATAAGAGCACATTCTGAATATGGCAAATTTAGAAAATTTATCATATGAAGCATTATTAGAACTTAGAAATAAAGCTCTAAGTGATTCTAATCCTAATTTATTTGGTAGAGTTTGTGAATTAACAGGAACCATTCCAGAAGATGAAACTGGTGCTGAAGGCCATTTATATACAATGTATCGTGCTAATGAAGAATATGAAAAAAGGAATCAAATTAAATCACAAAAATATGTTATTCCTGGAAGAACAGAAATTCCTTGTACTAAAAAAGGTTATGATAAATGGATTAGAGATTTTGTCAGAATGAATGCAGATAAAGGTGTAAGATTACCAAAAGATTATGGTAAAAAAAGCAAAAAACAAAAAACAGGAATGTTTTATGGTATGCTAAAACATTATAAAATAAAAGAAAGTGATATATTGCCAAGATAAAAAAATATTATCTTCTTAATTTTTTATATTCAAAATAAGAATAAATAGTGGTATCTAGTACACTAAATATAAGTGGAATAATTACAAAATAAATAGCATATTTTTGAAAAACTAATCCTAAAAGAGCTATTACTGCTGAAACTTTGAATAATTTAGCTCCGAGTTTATGAGTTTTATTCCATACTTTTTCACTGCTTAAGGTCCATGGTGTTCTAATACCAATAAACCAGTTTCTCTTTGCATGTTCTATTAATATACCTGCATAATACAATAATACTGTAAATGCTGGAATTAAGAATATGATCATGTTGAATGTATAACCTAAATTCCAAAAGATTGTTAAAAGATATAAGTAAAATAAAAATACAAAAATGATTATAATAAAGCCATCAAAATAATTTCTGAATTTCTGGATATTCTTTTTAAAAGGATCTATTTTTGGTAATAACATAAATAATAAAAATAAAGCTACAGAAATTAAAGGCATTAAAAACAAACCCAAGAATTTTGACATATAACCATTTGGTTGTCCTTGAGAATCCCAATGACTTACTATTTTATCTGGAAATTGATAATAGAAATAAATACCAACCAAAAAAGATATAACTAAAATACTTAGAACAATTATTGAACTCTTTTTCATGTATTTTTTGTTGTTTTTACTTATTAATTAAGGTTTTGATATGAAACGTAAAGTTTAAAAGCGATGAATGATAATTTATAGCCTGAGGACGGCCATAGCGACTGGGTTCCACTGGATCTCATTTCGAACTCCAAAGTTAAACCAGTCTACGTTCCAGATGCTACTGTTCTTTGAACGGGAAGTCTGGTTAGCTGTCCCTTTTAATCATTCTAAAGTTGTTACAAATCACAAATCTTAAATATTAGACTTTTTTATAAAAAATTATGAAATTAAAAAATATATCTATCAATGAAAGAATTAAACAAATTAGAGAAGAACTTAATTTAAGTCAAAGTGATTTTGCAAGATTGTTAGATTATGATAGGCGAAGGATTTCTCTTGTAGAATCTAAAGGATACAAAAGAAATATTTCTTTTTTAGGGGTAAATGATATTGCTAAAAAACGAGATTTAATACCCGTTGGTTTTTATTATCATGAAGGAGAAGCATTGATTTTAGATACTTTAAGTAGTAAAGAATTTTGGAAAGATAATCTAAAAAACTATATTGGGCAAATTATAAAAAAATATAGAACTAAAAAAGAATATAATCAAAAAGAATTGGCTAAGAAAGCTAATCTAAGTTATCAAACAATAAGTCGTTATGAGAGTGGTAAAGAAGTTCCTACTTCAGGAAATCTAGAAAAAATATGTAGAGCTCTTGATATAGAACCTTCTTATCTTTTAGAAAAAACAGTAAAATTTGATAGTAGAGATTTTATACCATTTGTTAAAGGTGAATTTGTTTTAAGACAATATCTTAAATCATCAAATGATTTGAAAGAAATTAGAAGAATAATAAATATGGCTGATAAAATCGGAGAAACAAATATATCACTTAAAAAAAGGTATAATAAACTGGTTGATATATTAATTAAAGAAATGGGTAATGAAGTAGAAGTAGTTGATAGATTTATCGTTTAATAATGATTCTAAATGTTTATATATTAAATTTTTATTATTAATTAAATGAAAAATAATAAGAATATAGCTTTGAATAGAATAAAAGTGTTATTTAAACAAGCTTCAGAATCTTTTAAGGATCATCCTGAGAGATCACATAGATATACACATTTAGCAAGAAAAATATCTATGAAAACCAAAACTAAAATACCAAGTAATCTAAAAAGAAAATTTTGTAAACATTGCTATAAATTTTTACAACCTGGAGCAAATTGTAGAGTAAGAACTAAAAATAAGAAAGTTATTTATTATTGTTTAAATTGTAAGAGATATATGAGATTTCCTTTAAAATGATTATCTTTTATAAACATCAAAAATAGATTCTGGCCATTTTTTTTGTTCTTTAAGAACACACATTCTTCTCCAAGGAACAAACGTTAAATTCTTTTTTTTAATTTCAAATCCTATCAACATATCAGCATCAGTTATATATTCTCTAGCATATTCACATTTTCTATAACAAATTTCTGTTGATATTTTTTCATAAGTTTTATCATCTATTTTCTTTAGAGGGCAATGAGTAACTAAAAATTCTAATCTATTTCTTATTTTGAATCTCATTGTATAAATCTAACCATTCTTGTTTAACCCAGGTTTTTTGTTGTTTTAAGGAATAACCAAAACCTCTTTTAATTAGTTCTTTATTAACAACATTACCTTTATGAGGATATTGATACATTTTAGGTAAATCACTAAAAAAACCATGTATGTAATGAACTATTTCATGGGCCATTGTAATTTGTATGATATATTCTGGAACTCTTATATCTTGGAATAAAGAATTGATTGCTATTTCTGTGCCTTTTTTTGTTTTTTTAATATGACCAAATTTGTATTTCCACTTACCTTTAAATTTTATATAAACATTTTTTTGAGGTATACTTGGAAAAAATAATTCCCATATTTTATCAAATCTGTAATTAAGCCATTCTTGATCGCGCATGAGTAGAATTAATTTATAAGATTAAGTTTTTTAGCTTTGTCACGAATTCTATCTAATTGTCTATGAAGACTTACTCTTAAGTAATCTGGAGCTTTTTGTATTTTTCCTTTAAGGGTAATATATTCGGTGTTAAATCTGTTAGCATAATCTTTATTTTGTCTTTCTACTGCCTCTTTGAAAACTTCGCTATCTAACATTGTTAGTGAATTTATTATTTTGTCTTTAAGATCTTCTTTCACTTCTTCTCTACCTCTTTTATCTAACATTGTATATAGAAATAACTAGCTCTTTTTAAATCTTGCTACTGTGTCTATTAAATCAACATGTCCTAAAAATAATGCTCTGCAGCAGTATCTTTCTAAGCCAAGTTCATCTAGAACTTTTTTTCTATCTTCGCCTTTTTGTACTCTTTCTTGAAATTCATCATATAGATGACCTACAGGTTTTCCACATGAAAAACATCTTATTGGAATTATCATTTTAAATTTTAAATCAATTTAATGCTTTTTAAAACTTTCGTTTAATAATTATTTTCAAAAGTATTTTCTGGATTTCTTAATATTAAGCCAACTATTATCATTATAAATCCTAGAATTACTATGCCTGTCCAAGGGTACTGATTAGTTCCATATAAAAAAGTTTTAATACTTTCAGAACTGGATAGATAGAATAAGAATATCCCAATAATAAAAATTATTAATCATATCACAAAAATATTTTTTCTCATGATTTCACCTCTTTTTATTTTTGTATATAATGTTATAATATATAAATATTTTTATCTGTAAGATTTTTGTCTTTTTGCTCTTGGTTTAGAATCATTGGGTTTATGTGGTTCATTACGCCTAACATCAGCAACTAATAAATGTCTATCATAATCTAAAAATTGTTGTTTTAAGGATTTACTTCCTGAGAATTCAACTAAAGCTTTTGCAATTGCTAATCTAGAAGCTTCTGCTTGAGCTTGCCAACCTCCACCCATAACATTAACCTTAATATTAACTGTTTTTGCTAGGTTACCAGATATTAGTAAAGGCTCTGTTATTTTCATTCTTGCTATTTCTGGTTGATAAATATCTAAAGGTTGATTATTAATTTTTATAATACCTTTTCCTTCTTTTAAAGTAGCTCTGGCTATTGCTTTTTTTCTTTTTCCTGAAACATGAACTACTTTTTTCATTTTCCTATTAATTCACAAATTTGTTTTAAAGCGAGATGTTTTAAAGTTTGTGATTTTGAAACATGAGCATTTTCAATAGTTTCTAAAGGTTTATTTTGAAATTCTTGTGGAATTCCTAGATAACATTTAACTCTTTTAAAAGCTGATAAACCCTTTTCTTGTTTATAAGGTAACATTCCCCTAATCGTTCTTTTTACAATTAAATGTGGTATCTTTGGAAAAAATGGTCCTTTTTCAGGTGTACCCATTCTAACCTTTCTTTTGTATTTTTCTAATATTATCTTTTTATCACCAGTAATTAAAACTTTTTCACAATTTACTATGTCTATTTTTTCACCTAGTAAAGATTGTTTAGCAACAAAACTTGCTAATCTTCCTAGTATTAAATTTTCTCCGTTAATTATCATTTTTGTAATAAAATTCTGTGAACTTTATCTTTTAAAGATATTATATCTTTAACTTTATATTTTATTTGAGTTTTAGGTTGTTCTAGATTTTCACCTTCTACTAAATAAGGTTTTGGTATTGGTGCTCTTGGTTGATTAGATTTACACTTTAATATTTCAGCTAAAAAACAAACATTGGTATCAAGATATGCTATTAGTGCTTCTCCTTTTATATCAACTGCTCCTTTTACAGTATCCTCAAGTATTATTTTTTTAAGTCTAGATTCTTCTAATCTTGTCCAATCGCGGCGGGTTGTATCTACTTCATTTTGTGCTATTAAGATTTTTAAGTTTTTAATTTTATATTCCATTTTTAACCTATTATTCTGACCTTTTTACCTTTTGGATTATCTTTCATTAATTCTTGGATTGAAATAGCTTTTCCTTTTTTGTTGATTATTTCTTTTGATTTTTCTGAAAATTTGAAAGCTGCTACTGTTATTTTTTTTGTTAAATCGCCTGTACCTAAAACTTTTCCTGGAACTAAGGCTATCTCATTTTCTTTTGTATATCTATCAATTTTTGTTAGATTAACTTCACGTTTATTTCGAGTTGATCTTTCTAATTCATAAGCGATTCTTTTCCATAATTTTACATTATTCTTTGTAGATAATTTTCTTAATTCACGAATTAAGTTCCTCAAATGTATGTTTGTTGGACCTGTTCTGTTTGCCATTTTTTTAAATGCGGGAGCTAGGGTTCGAACCTAGGTAGGCACTAAGCCAATAGCTCCTTAGGCTATCCCATTTGACCACTCTGGCACTCCCGCATGTATTAGCGAGAGTAGAGTTAATTTAAAAACTTAACTTTTTATCTTTGATAAAGTTTTTTCAAAATCATCTAATTTTTCTTCAAATAAATTACTAGCTTGATTTAAAATTTCTAATGGAGTTAATTGACCCCATGACTCTATTGTAAAAATAAAATCTTCTTTGCTTGATATAATTTGAATATTATTTTTTTCACATATTTCTTCGCAGGCTTCGTTCCATTTTGATAAATCTTTTATTTCAAGTTGAGAGCCTTTTAAAGTTAAATTATTGCATTGTTCGAGAGCTTTTTTTGTATTACTATCTTTAGTTACTTTTAATTCTGGATAGCCACGATAAAAAGCTAATCCTGGAGAAAATTTTATGTGATCTTTTCCTTGGCCTAAAATAGCAGTTGCTTCAAATTCTAGTTCTTGATCTTTTAGTAATTTAACAATTGGTAGTTTATCATAAACAGGTTTTATTTTAGGATCATGAGTTTTAATATTCTCAGAGTAAACCGTCACAGGACCTTTTGCTTTTAGTGTTGTATTTAAAGAACAGCGAGCACAACCTTCACCTTTACATTTACAATCTTTTGGTAATACATAAGATTTTAAATCTGTTTTTAATGGTATTAATCCAAGTCTATGAGCAAGCATTTCATCATATAAAGCAGAATTATTCATTATAATATTAACATCTTCTATAGCTAAAGTTGGAACTTCTTCTATAATAATACGTCTAATTGTATTTGCAAAAATAGCATCTATACCTTTTATTAAAAAAACAATTTTTTCTTTAGTTTGAGATAATAATTTTGTATCCATTTTAAATCACACTCTTCTTCCTCTTTTACCACCTTTTTTACGGCATCCATCATGAGGAATGGCTGTAACATCTTCTATGATACCAATCCTTAATCCAGATCTAGATAAAGCTCTAATAGCTGCTTGTGCACCTGGACCAGGGCTAGAAGGGCCATTATGACCACCAGGAGCTCTTATTTTTACATGAATTGCTGTAATTCCTTTTTCTTTTGCAACTTCTGCTGCTTGTTTTGCAGCCATCATTGCAGCTGTTGGTGAACTTTCTAAACGATCAGCTTTTACTACCATACCACCAGAACCTCTTGAAATGGTTTCAGTACCTGTTATATCTGTAATATGAATGATTGTATTGTTATAACTAGAATAAATGTGTGCTATTCCCCATCTGTATTCTGGTTGTTTTATCATCTTTTAGTCCTTCTTTCAGTCCTTCTTTCAGCTGGTTTTTTCTTTTTTTCGGTTACAGGAACTTCTATTTTTTTAACTCTTTCTGGATGTTCCTCATTATGTAATTTTGATGTTGGATTGAATTTTATTAAATGCTCTTGTTCTTTTAGAATAAGATAAGAAGGAATATTAACTTTTGTATTACCAACATCTATATGACCATGAACAATAAACTGACGAGCTTGTTTTGCTGTTTTAGCTAAATTTTTTTTATAAACTAGAGTTTGTAATCTTCTATCTAAAATGTTTTTTATATCTAAACTCAAAATATCATCAATTTTTCCATTTTCATTAATTAAACCTAATCTTGATAATTTTTCAATTAATAGTTTTTCTTCTTTTTTTGCTTGCTCACTTTCTTTTGCAATTAAAAGTTTAGCTTGTTTTTTGAATCTTCTTAAGATTGAGTCTGTTTTCCAGATCTCTTTTTTGTGACCAAGACCATAATCTTTCATTAAGGGTTTTTCTAATTCTATACGAGCTGCACGCCATGGATGTTCTGGACGTGAAAATTTCTTTTTTGATTTTTTTGGATGTCCCATTTTTAACCTGCTTTACCCATTTTTGCTGCTTTTTTAACTCCTACTGCAGAACCTTTTCTGAAGTGACCCTTTGTTCTTTGACCACGAACTGGTAAACCATAACTGTGTCTCATTCCACGATATGTTTTGATTTTTCTCATTCTTTTGATGTCAGAATCAGTTACAAATCTAATATTAGTACCTGTTAGGTGATCATCTCTACCTGTTTCATAATCTTTTCTTCTATTTTTTAACCATATTGGAATATCCTTTTGATCTTTAACAAGTTGTTCTATTTTTTTAACTTCTTGTTCATCTAAAGTACCTATTTTTCTTTGTTTGTCAAGATCTAAAATATTACAAATAGCATTAGAAAAGCTATAGCTAATACCCCTGATTTTTTTCAAACCATAGTATATAGGTTTGTTTCCAGGTATATCTGATCCTAATATTCTTATGATTTCTTTGGCATCTTTCATTTTTTAATAAGAAGATTTATAAAAATACTATTTAAAAAGATTACGTTTTCACTTATCTTTTTGATTTTTAAGATTTTCTTCAATTATGGCTCTTTCAATTTTATCAATAAGATTATTTTCATTAATAAAATCTTGTATTACTTCTATATCTGGTATAATAGATTCTTCTTTTTCGTTGTTAATAGTTACTAATAAATAATCAAGGCATTCTTTTGCTTTTTTATAATCTTTTGTTAAATAATAAGAAAATGTTATTGTAGAAAGGTTATGATATTTAATCGACCTATCAACAGGGTTATCTTTGTCTAATAAAAAGTTAGATAATGTAAGATATTCTATAGCTAGGTCTAGTTTATTTTCTGTAAAGTAAATATTTCCTAAACTTTGACTTGCAAATATTTTATGAGTTCTATGTTTTTCTAAAGGATCTTCTAGAGTAATAACTTTTTTTAAGTATATTTTAGCCTCTTCTAGCTCCTTTAATTTAGATTTTGATTCGCCAGCGAATAGCAAAGCAAGAGAATCATTAGGATTTCTAGAAATTATAAAACTTACTTCTTTGAAAGCATTTTTATAATCATCATTAGATATGTGTATAGTAGCCATATTTCTGTGAGCATTAAGAAATTCATTATCTAATTCAATAGCATTCTTTAAATAAAATGAAGCAAGCTCAAATTTACCTTGCTGTATTAAAGTTTCAGCTATGATATTATTTAAATATGAAGATTTCTCATCATGATTAAATGCTTCGTAGTAATTTTTAGTTGCACATTCTAAGTTGCCTTCATTTTTATATAGATTACCCAACATAAAGTGATACATTGAATCTGGGTTTTGTGCAAGAGCTGAACCTGTAAGAATAGAGAGAGCAGTAATATAAGGTAGTGTAAATTTTAAAATTCTATTTTCAAGACTCATTAAACATCAACAAATAATTTGTATTTATCCTCGTTAGCCAATTCCATTAAAATTCTTTTTATTATGACACCTTCTGGATCTGGCATCAATTTAACTCTCTTTTTGATATCTTCAAAATTTTCAAAAGGTTTTTTTTGTCGTTCTTCTATAATTTGCCACATGTGTTTTTTTCCTATTCCAGGTAATAATTCAATTTGATGTCTTCTTGTATTGATTGGCTGTGCTCTATTAAAGAAATCTACAAATCTTTGTTCACTATTTTTTATTAATTCTTTTATTAAGTTATCTAACTCTAATTTTGCTGTTTGTGTCAATTTATCAGATGATATTTTACCTATAATGTGATGGATTTGATCACGCTTACCTTCACCCATATAAACTTCTTCATAAGGTTGTAAGAAAACGCCTTTTTTAGGCACTAATTCTAGTAATATAAAATGATCTTTTCCTAGAGCTTGAGCTATTGCTGTCTTCATATGCATTGGTCTTCTGTCGAATGGATAACCATTTGGCAAAAAATCCAAGATAATTGCTCTTTCTTCCTTTACTTCTCGTCTTATCATTTTTTCTTAAACTAAACATTCTAATATCCTTTTGATTTCTTCTGGTTTTATTGCTAAGTTTTCAGCTGATAGCACTGTTTTTAAGCTGTCTAGGTCTTTAGGCATTATGTCTAGGATTTTGATAATATGTTTATCTTTTAATCTTGGGATTTGTAGAGCTTCTATTTTAGCCTTAAAATCTTGAAATTCTTTTGGTTTTAGTTTAGTGAACACATCTAAATATTCTTTAACTTTATTAGCTCTGAATGTTAATTCTTTATCTCGCTTTTTGATTTCTTCCAGTTTTTCCTTTAACTCGGATAAACTTACAGATCTTTCGTTTAATACTTCTATTTGTGGCATTTTATACCTTCTTTAAATGAATAGGATGAACTATTAAAATCTTTTCCTTATTGTGATCTTTGATTAAGATTTTGTAGCATTTGCCTTGTTTTTTTGTTACAGTCCCAACTTTACTATGGAATCTTGGAAAGTACATTCCCTTTTGTATACTAGGTTCGGCTTTTAGTAAAACTTTATCGCCTGATTTAAATTCTTGTAAATAGTTATGAATACTTATTTTTCCTTTTTGTCTTATGTTTTTCTTTAACTTATGTCGGGTTTTACGTCTAAAACCGCCTGATCTTTGTACCATTTTACGTATTACTAAGAAAGCTTATTTATAAAGGTTTAGATTATTTAGCTTTATTTAGAACTTCACCTAAAGCTTTATCTAAAGCAAAAAATAAGTTTGAACTAGTTGAATCTGAGCTATATTCTGAATCTGCTATTAAAGTTGCTTCTATTTTATAATTATCAGATACTCTAACAATTATATCTTTAAAATTAGAAAC
>JAPLZO010000060.1 GCA_026394995.1 Candidatus Woesearchaeota archaeon
TTTAATAAAAAAGAAAAAGTAAACACTCACCAGCCCCAATTTTGCCTTTGGCATCATTGCATTAAAATTCAACTTTCACTTCGCTTTGGGTGCACATAACATCGTTATGCGAAATCGAGAAAAAAGGTAACAAAATATAAATAGTTGAGCAATATACCATAATTATGAAGGCTACTATTGAACTCAGAGATGGGGAAGCATCCCTTGAATCTATGATATTTAAATCTGAATTCCTACATGAAGTAGTCCAAGAAGCTCTTCGCATGGATTTGAAGTTTCATGGGCTGCAGATTGACAGGGTGACAAAAGAGGGTCTTTGGAAATCAACCGAAGAATCGACAATTCCAGCAGCAGTACTCTATTTTAGAGGTAATGATGCTAATGATTATTTGATTACAAAGAGATCCAAAGAAGAAAAATATGCTCTTTTTAAATATCGTTGGATGCCATAGTCCCTTTTTTTCTCGACTTTCTCTCACTTCGTTCGGTCGCATAACAGCGATTAAGTGAAATAAAAACCATTACGAAAGATTTATAAAAAATTCAAATCTCTTCTAAACAAAGAGGTTTAATTATGCCAAACATATTATGGTTCAAAGACATTTCTAAAAATGATGTTCCTATAGTTGGTGGTAAAGGAGCTTCATTAGGAGAAATGTATAATGCTAATTTACCAGTTCCACCTGGTTTTTGTATTACAGTCGATGCTTATAAAAAATTCTTACATGATGCAGGAATAGATGATCCTATATACAAATTACTAAACTCTTTAGATGTAGAAAACCAAGAAGCTTTAAACCAGGCATCTGAAAAAGTACAAGATTTAATTCTAGAATCTGAAATGCCAGATTCTATCAAAAAAGATATTACATATGCATATAATAATCTAAATGTTGATATGGAAGTTTTTAAACTAGCAACAAAAGAAACAATTGATTTAATAAAATCAGGTCGTGATTTACCATATGTTGCTGTTCGTTCTAGTGCAACAGCAGAAGACACAGCAGAAGCATCTTTTGCAGGTCAAAATATAACCTATCTTAACATAAAAGGTTCAGAAGAAGTTGTAAAAGCAGTTAGAAAATGCTGGGCTTCTTTATTTACACCTAGATCTATATATTACAGAGTTAAAAATAATTTTGATCATAGTAAAGTCTTTATCTCGGTTATAATACAAAAAATGGTTAATTCTTATGCTTCTGGTGTAATGTTCACTATTAATCCTTCAACAAACAATGAAAATGAAATTATGATAGATGCTGGTTTAGGTTTAGGAGAAGCAGTTGTTTCTGGTTCAATTACTCCTGATGAATACCTAGTTGATAAAAACACATTACAAATTAAAGAAAAAAAGATTAACAAACAAGAATGGTTATTAACTCGTGATATGAATTTAGGTAAAACCATAAAAAAAACAGTATTTAATTCAGAACAAGAAAAACAAAAAATAAATGATGCTGATATAATTAAACTAGCTAGATATGCAAAACAAATAGAAGATCATTATAAAAGTCAACAAGATATAGAATATGCAATTGAAAATAATAAAATTTACATTGTTCAGTCTCGTCCAGTTACAGCTTTAAAAATAGAAAAACAAGAGGTTAAACAAGATTTTAAAGATAAAGAAGTTATTCTACAAGGTCTAGCTGCTAGTCCTCATGTTGGTTCAGGTCCTGTTAAAATTGTTAATAATATAAATGATTTAATAAAAATTCAAAAAGGTGACATTCTTGTTGCAAAAATGACTAATCCAGATTATGTAACAGCCATGAAAAAAGTTAATGGTATCATCACAGATGAAGGTGGTACAACATGCCATGCAGCAATTGTTGGTAGAGAGTTAGGTGTTCCAGTTGTTGTTGGAACACAACATGCAACTAAAGTTTTAAAAGAAAATGACCTTGTTACAGTAGATGGTGTTAATGGTAAAGTTTACAAAGGCAGATTAGAAATTTCTCAACCTATTCAAGAAGAAAAAGAAAAAATAATCGAAGAAAATATACAAACAGTAACAGAAGTTAAAGTTAATATTGATATGCCTGATCTTATTGAAGAGGCTATTAAAACAAATGCAGATGGTGTTGGTTTATTAAGATGTGAATTTATGCTATCAAAAAATAAAGAACATCCTTCTTATTTAATAAAAAATGGTCGTAAAAACGAACTAGTTAATATTCTCTACAATGATATAATAAAAATAGCTCAAGCTTTTAAAAACAAACCTGTTTGGTATAGAACATCTGATTTTAGAACAGATGAATACAAAGACTTAATTGGAGGAAATGATGAACCAGTTGAAGAAAATCCAATGCTTGGTTGGCATGGTATTAGAAGAAGCTTAGATCAACCCGAATTTTTAAAAGCAGAATTTGAAGCTATAAAAAAAGTTCATGATTCAGGATTTACCAATGTTGGTGTTATGTTACCAATGGTAATCTCTGTAGATGAAATTAAAAAAGCTAAAGAATTATTAAATGAAGTTGGTCTCGAACCTCTAGAAGAAATCGAATTTGGTATTATGATAGAAACGCCAGCTGCTGTTCAGATAATAAAAGAAATCTGTGAAGAAGGTATTGACTTTATTTCTATTGGTAGTAATGATTTAACGCAATTTACATTAGCTCTTGATCGTAATAATGCAAATGTTCAGGATTTATTTTCCGAGCTTCATCCAGCTGTTTTAAGGCAAATAACTCATGTTATTAGAGTCTGTCATGAATATAATGTTGAAACCAGTATCTGTGGACAAGCTGGTTCTAATGAAGAAATGGCAGAATTTTTAGTAAAATCAGGTATTGATAGCATTTCAGCAAATATAGATGCTGTCTCTAAAATTAGAAGAACAGTTGCTAAAGTTGAGAAAAAATTATTATTAGGTGTTGCTAGAAAAGATTTTAGTTACTTATGAATAGTAACAATAGAAAGATTTATATATTAGTTATCAACCCATCTAATTAAATAGAGTAATAAAAATGGCTGAAAAAAAAGGAACTCCAAAATATAATAGTTTAAAATTATTAAAGAATGATATAGATGAAGCTATAAAATATGGTCTAGGTCCAAAACCAGATGGTGATAAAGATAATGTTGAAAAATTTAAGGAAAAATATATTGATTCTTTTGTTGATTTCTTAGGTGGAAGTCCAGATAAAGAAAAAGTAGGTGCAATGGTAGCTGCTTCAAGAAATAGATTAGAAAGAATTATTCAATATTGGCAAGAACCTGGTGGTTCTTTATTTGTAAAAATGGAAGATCTCGAAGAAGCAAGAGCAGATGCAATAAGACCAATAATAGATTATGCTTCTATAGTTGGAAAAGATGAACATGAAGGATTAGATATAGATTACACAGACTCTGATAAAGAAAGAGAAGAAGAAAGATTCTATGCAAATAGAGTTATAAGAAAATTAAGAGAAGAAGATTAAACTTATTTCTTTTTTTCTATATATTTTTTCATTCCATCTACGAATTCAGTAGCTAGTTTTCTATATTCATCATATTGTTTTCCATTTATATCTTTGATTTCTCTATGTGTTATTCTCTTAAATTCATTATACAATCTTCTCATTATATTAGCATATTTTTTATTAATATGGCCTTTAGCAACCAATTTTTTTTCTAGCATATCAGCAACATGATCAGGACTTGGTGGAATTTCACCTAAGCTCATTAGTGCAGCATGTGCAGCGTCTATACAAGCCCAATATAAATCAACAATTGCACTTAATACATGTTGTTCAGCTTTAAATAAACTAGCAGGAGCCATTGTAAAATATGTCCATACAGATTCATCACTAGGTCTTATTCTACCATCATCTAATAAAGCTTGTAATGGATCAAATATATTATTATCAATTAAACTAATTCCTGATCTTAAAATATTAATAGCAACAGGATCACCAGATCTTGCATATTCCCAAAAAGAAGTTAATCTCATTGATTGAACATGCAATCTTTCAGGATCAACATCAGAAATTGCTTTTTCACTTATTATTCTATAAGTTTCAACAACCTCTTTAGCAAATTTAACTCTAACATCATCTAGTACTATTAATATATCTAAATCTCTTTTACTTGCTCCTGGTTTTTTAACAGCAGATCCAAATAGTACTAAACATGAAATAAAATTACCTAATTCTTTATACATTATATTTGCATATTTTCTTGCTACTTCTAAATCTTCAGATAAATAATTAGAAATATTTTTTTGTTCCCTCTTTTTTACTTCAAATTTCATTTTTTTAACCTCACTCGAGTTGAGTTTCACTCCATAAAGTCCAATCTTTACTTGGGACAATACCTTCTCCAACCAAATAATTAGGTGAAGCTCTACTTCCAATATATGAATTTTCTATATCAGTCCAGGATGCAGAGGTTGTATCTATTCTATATATAGGTGAGTTTAAAGTTCTCCATGCAGCTGTCATTGTTCTCCAAGCCTCTTCTGGAGCTTGAGCACCCCATTCAACTATAAATTGTCCTTTATAATCTTTTAATTGCATATGCTTTACAAAATCTTGTATTGGAACACTTCCTTGTCCTGGTTCTAAATGCTCATCATGATAACCAAAATTATCACTTAAATGAACATGTCCTATTATACCATCTTTAGTTAACTCTTCAACTTGACCTTTTAACCAATTATTAAACTCTTTATCACTTCCTTTAAAAAATTTTTTCCATGTATAAGCATGTCCAATATCAAATGTAGCTTTAATATGATCTTTAGAAACTCTTTTAGCTTCTTCTTCAGACATATGATCCTGTTTTACTAATCTCTCAGTCATTGCTTTTCTAGATTCTAATATTAATTCTTTTAGTTCTTTAGGACTTGAACCATAACCGCCTTCTGGAAAAATATTTTCAGGTGCTATAAACAATGGTTTACTTAAATTTGCATCTTTTTCTTTTTTGTAAGCATAAATTCCTAATTGAGCAACAGCATCTGCTGATTGCTTAACCCCATAATTTTTAACAGGTTCTATATTATCCATAATTTGTTTGGTTTCAGCAGCCCTTCTACCATAAGAAATAGCAGCATCTTCATAAAATTTACGTGCTCTTTCTTGCTCTTTTATTTCTTCATCTAAAAATTTTTCTGGATTTTTTCTAAATTCTTCAAATTTTTCAGGCTCTAAAGCAGCTTCTCTTTCAGACATAATTCCAATTTTTTCTAATCTTTGTTTGAATACTATTTTTTCCATTTCTTTATTTTCAACTCTCTTTAGATTATCTTCATGTTCTTCTTTTATTTTTTTTAATTTATCCATCCTATCTCTATGTTGCTCTGCATTTAAAGTCCATCTTTCTTGCTCACCTCTACTTACATCTAAATCTTTCTTTAAATATTCTTTATAAAAATAAACACCAACATCTTTTTCACCTTTTTCATTTGCCTCTTTTTCAAATTCTTCAAATTTTTTAGCTTTAAACATAACTAATCCATTTTCATCTCTTTTCCATTCACCAGGTTTTTTTTCATCAGGAATAGGTTCAGGCACTTCAATATCTCTTCTTAATGGCATTAGTTTACCATCTCTTTTATCAACTAAATATATAGGAGCTTTTTTTGCTTCTTTAGGATAAGCTTCAAACTTTTCTCCAATTTCATAGATTTCACGAGGAAATTCACCAGTATGCACAACAACAGGACCTCCTTGAGTTGTATCAGCAGCAAAATCAATTGTTCTTTTTATTTCATTAATATTATTTTGTTTCATTTCAGGACTAAATCTATTTTCTCTTAGGTCTAACCCAGATAAATTTCCAACAGCAATACTAGCATGTGTACTTAATGTAACTTCATTTATCTTTGCCATTTGTCTTATGGCTTCTCTTTCTTCTTTACCATGCATCTCAGGTGTTGTTGAACCTTGACCATAACTACCTTTTCCAACACCCATAAAACCAATTTCAACAGCAGAAGCTCCTTCAAACATTTTACTTTTTAGCTGATCCAGTGCTTTTTTATTTATAGGAGTACTTACACCAATATATTTAGGATCAACTTGCAAATATTGAGCTGATCTTTTATCCAAAGCATTCCAATAATCATTATCAAAATCCATTTTTAACCTTAATTTTTTAATTTTTATTATACTTTATTTAATCTTTATAGTAGTAAATTATTCTCTAAACATACCAAAACCTTGTTTAAACACTTTGTATAAAGCATAACTATCATTTTTTGCAGTACTTTTAGCAGCATCTTCTTCTATTCTTTCATCTTTTCTACTCAAACCTTCAGTTGTTTTTTCTTTGCTTACAATATATTTAAAACCTTTAAATGGTGCTTTTAGTAAATCCAATAAATCATCTCTTTTCTCTTCTTTAACTTCTTTAGGTTTTTCAGCTATTCTGGTTTCTCCTGATTCCTCTAAATATTTAACTAATTCATCACCTAAAGCAGCAATAGCTTCATTAACACTAGTCAATAATTCTAAATCTTCTTCTTCTTGTTTTCTTTTATATTCTTCAATTTCATCTTTAGTTGCTACAAAACCCTCAAGTGTTATTTCACTATATCCTCTATGAATAGCACCTCTTTGTCCTTCAGCATAAAAAGCCATTTGAGGTAATGAAACATAATTAAATTTTACTCTTACACATGGAAAATATTTTTTAAAAGTCCTATCTTCTTCATGACCATAATATGTTTCAACAGTATATTTTTTCTTTATACCTAATAATTCTAATTCAGTCTTATTCATATCAAAAGAAGCAATTATATCTTTGTCATTTACACTCTCTTTCATTTGTAATCTTTTTATATTTCTTAAATAAGGTTTTAGCCAGTCTATATACAACTTCATAGATTGATAATGTTGTCTTAAATATTTTAAAACAAATCTTTTTCTAACTTCTAATTCTTTTCTGGTTTTTTCTCTCCATTCTAAATACTGGAATAATTTTCTAGATAATATTTCTCTGATTTTTCTGTTCATACCTTGTTTTTCTAGATTTCTCATTTCTTTTTCTATATCTTTAGTTGTCAATGGGTTTATCTTAAAAAACAAATCAGGTAATATAACAAAACCAACTTCTCTAGCTAATCCATAGACAGATGCTGGATTTTTAGCTCCACCCTCAACCATATCAATCCATGTTCCTTTTAATGCAATTTCAGCTGATTCTTCGCCTTTTTCACCCTTTAAATAATAATCAAGTCTCTCATCTATTATTCTTGCTTCTCTTACAATTTGAAATAAATCTTTACTCATTTTTCCTAAAGTAGTCATATATTCAGAAACTTTTTGCTGTTGCATACCTTTTCTTTGTTCAATATTACCCCATTGACTAGAAGCTTCACTTGCTGCAAAAACATCTTTTATTTTTTCTACATAACCACCATCTCCGCTATATCCCTGACCAAAAGGTCCTTTTTGCTCAAACTGTCTTAATACAAAATAATAGTATTTTTCAACACCCTCTTGCATAGAATCAACTTTTATAACATAATGAGCTTTACCACCAAACTTACCACCAACAATTTTATTTTCAATTAATGGATTAGCCATTTATCACCAATTTCATATAAAGTTTTATATAGAATAAATGTTTATAAATTTTTGGTTTTAAATGAAAAAAATTTATATTATAGCTTTAATTGTTATCTTCTTAGATCAAATAACAAAATACATTTTTAAAAATTATTTTACTTATACAAAAAATTATGGCGCTGCCTTTGGAATTTTACAAAACCAACAAATTTTTTTTATTATAATATCAATAATAGCTATTATAACAATAATCTTAATAAAAAAAGACCTAATATCTTTAGGTTTTTTACTTGGAGGGGTTATTGGTAACCTAATAGATAGATCCTATTATGGTTATGTGATAGATTTTATAGATCTAAAAATATGGCCTTCTTTTAATTTAGCAGATGCATTTAGCACAATAGGAGTAATTTTATTAATAATATACATTATTAGAAATGATATAAATTCAAAAAAGCCTTAATTTCATCCATGTAGTTATTAACTTCTTCATACAAAACATCTTCATATTGTTCCATTCTTTTTCTAAATAATATTTTATCCCAAATTTCTCTTAAACTTCTTAAAATACCTGTTTTTTCCCATTCACCTTTGTAATCCTTAACCAAATAAGCACTGATTCTGAATTCAATAGTAGCTTTATTAGTTTTAATTTTTAAACCTTCTTGCTCAACTTCAACATCAACTAGTCCAGTAATAAAAAAATTAGTTTCAATAACAAATTTGACATAAGCATCAAATATTCTATCAGCAGTCCATAAAATCTCTATTTGTTTTCCCTTTTCGCTTTGTACTTCTTTATATTCATCTTCATGAAATTCATAACCATAAGCTTCAAACCATCTGAATAATGATTTATATAATTCATCAAAATTAAAGACACTACCTTGTTTTATCTTTAATCTATCAAATAAAACATCTTTTTGCATTGATATATATAATTAAATCTTAATTTATATAATTTTGGTTTTTAAAAAGTTATATAAATAGAGAACTTTTATTTTAAAAAATGGACTTATTTTTAATAATAGAAATAGGAATATCTCTATTGTTTATATTTTCTTCAATCCACTCTATAAAATATAAAAAATATCTAATAATTATATTAAGTTTTATCTATACAATAATTTTTGAAAATTTAAATATGTACTTCTCAGCAGGCCATACTAGTGGTTATTTCTATAATGAATCATTTCATCTATATATTTTTAACACACCTTTATTCATAATTATGTCTTGGTCTATTATAATATACACAGCTATGTTGTTGACAGATTTATTACCTATAAAAGAGTCCTCGA
Organism: Candidatus Woesearchaeota archaeon; assembly: GCA_026394995.1. Taxonomy (GTDB): domain Archaea; phylum Nanobdellota; class Nanobdellia; order SCGC-AAA011-G17; family JAPLZO01; genus JAPLZO01. The sequence goes on from JAPLZO010000060.1 coordinate 8,804, forward strand.
AACCATTTATAGACTCATTATTAATAGTATTAATAGACTTAGCAATTGATGTTATAGCTATTAGATTATTCCTATGGACATGGATTAATTATTCTTTTAATGAAGCATGGTTTGGAGTTCCAGCAAATAATTTCATAGGCTGGTTATTAACATCATTTTCATTTTCTTTATTCTACAGAAACTTTTCAAAAATAAAAAATAAATACCTTATTTATTTAACTCCAATAATATCCTATTTACTATTCTTCATTATAATGATACCTTTAGTTTATATAGAAGATTTACTAAATTTATCCAAAAATCAACAATTATTAATTTTCTTATTTTTGATAATTATATTCATATCAAGGATAAAATACCAAAAAATAAAGGTTAAAACAAATAAATTTACACTGTATATTATTGATGTTATAAGAGGTTTTTATTACATATTTGCTTTATTAGGCTTAATTTTATTAAAAGTTTACTTAGAAAATATAATTATAATATTTCTTGGTATTTTATTCATATTTCTAGAAATATCAATTATAAGTTTTGTGCATAAATCAAAGGCTTAGATCTTTAATATCTTCATTTAAGATTAACTTATTAACTCTATATTTAGCAAACAATAAACCAATAGATTTTATGTTTAAATCACTCAAATCTATTCTTTTAATATCCTCGCTAATAATATAATATTCATCATTTTTCTTTAGAAAAACATATTCTTTATTTATAATAATACCAAGTTCATCTAACAAATTCTTAATCTCCTTTTTATTTAAAAACTTAATATTCATAAACTTATTAAATCAATATTAAGTATATTAAATTAACCTAAATCCATAGGATATCGAAATATTTTTAAAGCCAAAGAGACAAAGGTGATAATAAATATGACATCTGAAAGTAGAGTACCTCAACACATCGGCATTATTCTAGACGGTAACAGAAGATTTGCAAAAAAATTAATGCTAAAACCATGGATGGGACATGAGTGGGGTTCAAAAAAAGTAGAAGCAGTATTGGATTGGTCTCATGAACTTGGTGTAAAAGAACTAACATTTTATGCTTTTTCTATACAAAATTTTAATCGTCCAAAAGAAGAATTTAATTATTTAATGAAGGTTTTTGATGAATCATTTGGAAAATTAATGAATGATGAACGCATAGACAAATATAAAATTAAGATTAGATTTATAGGAAGAATTCACATGTTTCCTTCTTACATTCAAGAAAAAATGAAAAGTCTAATGGAAAAATCAAAAAAATATAATGATTTTATAGTTAATTTTGCAATGGCTTATGGTGGTCGTGAAGAAGTTATAGATGCCATAAAAAAATTAGCACAAAAAATAAAAAATAATGAAGTTGATATTAAT
>JAPLZO010000009.1 GCA_026394995.1 Candidatus Woesearchaeota archaeon
GCAATAGCACTTTGTCATAAAAAAGCAGATTATACAGAAATAAAACAAATCTTGGATTCATTATTAAGCTCTTTAGAAACAAAATATACAATAGAAGAAACAGAACATTCATCTTTTATTCCAGGTCGTGTTGCTAGAATATCAATAAACAATAAAAAAATAGCTTATATCGGTGAGATTCATCCTTTAGTTTTATCTAATTTCACAATAAATATACCTGTTTCAGCTTTTGAGTTAAATCTAACAGAACTATATAATATAATTAAAGATAAGATTTAATCTAAAAAATTTCTTATCAAAATTAACAATCCTATTATTTTTTACTTTAATACCTTCTTTTTCTAGCATTTTTATTTTTTTATTTGTACCATCAGCAAATCCACCAATTTTACCATCAGAATTAACAACTCTATGACAAGGAACTATTGGAGCATAGGGATTTTTATTTAAAGCACTACCAACAGCTCTATAGGCTTTTGTATTTAATGCATGAGCTATCTCTCCATATGTAGAAACTCTTCCTCTAGGAATTTTTTTTGTTATTTTGTAAACCTTTTCACTAAATTTCATGTTTTTCCGATGGTATCACAAGTTATTAAGTTTTATGAAAAATCTTATGATTGATAAAGAATAAATTTTTATACTAATATCTAATATAACTATTTCTAGCATGCAATTAAAAGAATTACTTAAAAAAATAAAAGAATATAATCCAAAGGCTGATCTTGATTTAATTAGCAAGGCATATGACTATGCAGATGAATTCCATAAAGATGTAAAAAGATTATCTGGAGAATTGTTTATACAACATCCATTAAATACAGCTTATATTCTAGCACAATTAAAGCTTGATATTCCATCTATAGCAGCTGCTTTACTACATGATGTTGTAGAAGATTCTAATGTTAGCATTGAAAAAATAAAACAAAACTTTGGAGAAGAAATAGCTAATTTAGTAGATGGTGTTACTAAAATTTCTAAATTAAAATATCAAGATCAAGAACAAAGAAATAATGAAAGTATTCGTAAAATGTTACTTGCATCTACAAAAGATATTCGTGTCATAATAATAAAATTAGCTGATAAATTGCATAATATGCGTACTATTAAATATCTACCAGAAGAAAAAAGAAAAAAAATTAGCCAAGAAACTCTAGATATATATGCACCATTAGCTTATAGATTAGGAATAGCTAGTATAAAATGGGAACTTGAAGATCTAGCTTTTAAACAATTACAACCTGAAATTTATCAGAAAATAAAAGAGAAATTCGGTAAAAAAAGGATATATCGTGAAATAGAAATTCGTCGTTTAAAATCAATGATTGAAAAAGAATTAAAAAAACATGATATACAAGCTAAAGTTTTAGGTCGTCCAAAGCATTTCTATAGTATCTATAAAAAAATGATCACCAAACATAGAACTTTTGATGAAATTCATGATTTGATAGCATTAAGAATTATAACAGATACAGTAAAGGATTGTTATGAAATTTTAGGTATAATACATTCATTATGGACTCCAATTCCAGGGGAATTTAATGACTATATAGCAATGTCAAAATCAAATCTGTATCAATCATTGCATACAGCTGTTATTGCATTTAATCAACCAGTAGAATTTCAAATAAGAACACAAGAAATGGATAATATAGCAGAAGAGGGTATTGCTGCTCATTGGAAATATAAAGGAGTATCTGGAGATAAAGACTTTGATAAAAAACTAAGCTGGTTAAAGCAAGTACTTCAATCTCAGCAAGAATCAGAAGATACAAAAGATTTTATTGATATATTAAAAGTTGATTTATTTGAAGATGAAATCTATGTCTTTACACCAAAAGGAGATATTATTAGTTTACCTAAAGGATCATGTTCTATTGACTTTGCATATGCTGTTCATACAAATGTGGGTGATAAATGTACAGGAGCTGTTGTAAATGGTCGTATTGTACCATTAAGATGCGAGCTAAAAAATGGCGATATTATAAATATATTAACATCTAAAAATGCATTTCCAAGAAGGGATTGGTTGAAAATAGTTAAAACAACTTTAGCTAAAACCAGAATTAGAAAAGGTCTTAGATTACAGAAAAAAATACCATTAAATATAATTAAAAAGAATCCTATAGAAAAAGAAATTATAGGAAAAGAAGATTATGTAATAATAAAAAAACAACCTAATGCTAAAATTAAATTATCTAAATGCTGCTCTCCTATTCCAGGAGATAAAATAGTAGCTTCTTTAATAAAATCAAGAACTTATTCAATTCATAAAATAGAGTGTCCTTATGAGGCCAAAAAACCAAGATTAAAAGTAGAATGGAATGAAAACATTAACACCAATATAAACATTAAGATAATAGCTTATGATAGAGTTGGTTTATTTGCTGATATATTTAATACAATTTCATCAACAGGAACAAATCTAAAAAATGCGAAAGCAAAATCTATAGGTAATGACATGGCAGAATGTTCAGTTACCTTTTTATCAGAAAATACCGATCATATTAAGGATATTATATCAAGAATAAGAAAACTTCAAGGTGTAAGGAAAATTTACTTAGATTAGTAATCTTTAAAAATATAACATTTTTCTCTTTTATATGCATGCAATAATACTAGCAGCTGGTTATGGTACTAGGTTATATCCACTAACAAAAGAAACACCTAAGCCATTATTACCTATTATAGATAAACCAATAATAGAATATAGAGTAGAAAAAATAAAACACACTGATTTAGATTCAATATCAATAGTAACCAATAATAAGCATTATCCTCATTATTTAAAATGGCTACAAAATTCAAATTTTAAAAATATAGATCTAATAAATGATAATACTAACTCAAATAAGCAAAGATTAGGTGGTATAAAAGACTTAATGTTAGTAATTAAAAAACAACATATAAACGAAGATATTTTAGTTCTAGCTGCTGATAATCTATTTGCATTTGATTTACAAAAATTTATTAACTTTTTTAGACAAAATGGAACTTGTATAGCAGTTCATGATATAAAATCTAAGCAATTAGCTAAAAATTATGGTGTAATTGATGTAAAAGATAAAAAATTAATTTCTTTTGAAGAAAAACCACAAGAACCAAAAACAACTCTGGTTAGCACAGCATGTTACATTATATCAAAAGATCACTTATCATTGCTAAATAATTATTTAGCTCAAAAAAACAATCCAGAAGGTATAGGTTACTTTATACCCTATTTAATGAATTATGACAATATATATGCTTATATATTTCAAGAACCTTGGTATGATATAGGCTCTATTGAATCTTATAGAGAAGCTAATCAAAAATGGAATACGATTTAGAACTAAAAAGAATAGAAAATGAAATTAAGAAAACTAAAGCTAAGAATGTTTTATTGCAATTACCAGATGGTTTAAAACCAAAAGCTTTAGAAATAGTTGATTATCTAGAGAAAAACACAAAAGCTAACATTATAGTTTGGCTTGATACTTGTTTTGGGGCATGTGATATTCCTGTAGGATTAAAGAATATTGATTTGCTAGTTCATTTTGGTCATGCAAAATGGAAAAACTAATTTTATAGTTCTAGTTATCTTATTTATTATATTCAAAAAATCCTTATTTTCTTGATATTTTAACAGATTTTGGTGTTGCTATAAATATTCTATTGCTTATTCCTGCTATATCTCCATTAATAGAACCACAAGTTTGCTTTAGATTCTCAATCATTCTCTTAAAAGTTTCATTGTCTTTTATTTGATCTCTATTTATTATTGCTATAGTATTCCCATTTATTAAAGATTGATTTATTTCTTTAATATCACTTTCATCCTTTAAAGAAAAAACTTTAACACTCATTCCATTTTCTTCATTATTTATTACCTGTTCAGCTTCCATATCACCATACAACTGTTTATCATTATTTTTGAACCAACTAAAAATTCCCATTTTAACCTCTCTTCTTCTTTGTTATTATACCTTTTCTATATTCTATCCTTTTCTTTATGTTAGAACCTATATCAATGTTCTGTTTTTCTATAAATTCCAAACTTTTCATGAATTTATCTTCTAATTCCTTCATTTCATAAAATAAAGCTAAATAATTACTAGTATCCTTCATTTTTCTTTCTAATGTTTCTATATCTATCATTAGCATATTTATATTATGCTCTGGTATATTTTGTGGTCTTTCTCTATATATAGTAGTTTGTTGTGGTTTATCAACAATAACATCTTGTTTTTTTCCTGTAGAAAAAGTCTCTAATTTAGCTCTTGGTTTTGCTTCTTGCTCTTTTAATCTCTTCAAAATTTCAATAGTTGGCTCTCTACCTTCAACAGGTTTATGTATATATCTTTTTACCATTGTTACCTTAATAAGATTTTAGTATTAAATTATATATAAACTTTATTATTTTATATATAATAGTTCAATAAATTTAAATATAAGTTCCAATAATCCCTCAATTGGGTATTATCACAAGTAAAGGGGGTTAAAATGCCAAAAAAGAAGAAAAAAGAGCATGAGGAAGAAG
>JAPLZO010000044.1 GCA_026394995.1 Candidatus Woesearchaeota archaeon
ATATGGATTCTAGCAAAAGGTTTAGCAACATTATTTATTCAAGGTTTATTAGGTAAAAATTTCAAAGTTCTAGAAGAATTTAAAGGTTCTAAATTAAAAGGTTTAAAATATATTCATCCATTTTCAAATGAGATTCATGATTATAAAAAACTAGAAAAAATATCAAATAAAATTCATACAGTTGTTCTAAGCTCAGAATATGTTGATTTATCAGCAGGTTCAGGTTTAGTACACATGGCTCCTGGTTGTGGTCCTGAAGATTATGAAATTGGTTATCGTGAAGGAATTCCTCCTTACAATAATTTAGATGAACAAGGTATCTTTCCAAGTTCAATGGGTAAATTTTCTAAATTACGAGCTAAAAAAGATGATAAAAAATTCATTGAAGCTTTAAAAGAAAAAGGTGCTTTAATAACAACTAGTGTTATTGAACATGATTATGCTCATTGCTGGCGTTGTAAAAATCCAGTAATATTTAGAACAACAAAACAATGGTTTTTCAAAATTGAAGATTTAAAACCAGAAATGAGAAAATTTAATAAAAAAATATTCTGGATTCCTGATTATGCTGGTTCAAGACAATTTGATTCCTGGATTGCTAATTTAAGAGATAATGGTATAACAAGGCAAAGATATTGGGGCACTCCTTTACCAATCTGGAAATGTAAAAAATGTAATGATTACATTGTTATAGGTTCTATAGCAGAATTAAAAAAATTAGCAGGTAAATTACCAATAGATTTACATAAGCCATGGATAGATGAAATCAAAATTCCATGTAAAAAATGTGGTTCTATAAAAGAAAGAATTCCAGATGTTTTAGATGTTTGGATAGATGCAGGCTCAGCTTCCTGGAATTGTATTAATTATCCTCAAGACACAACCTTATTTAAAAAAATGTTCCCAGCAGATTTTATTTTAGAGGGTATTGATCAAATTCGTGGATGGTTTAATATGTTATATGTTGATTCAATGATAGCATTAAAAAAACCTTCTTTCAAAGCAGTTTACATGCATGGTTTTATTCAAGATTCTTTAGGAAGAAAAATGTCTAAATCACTAGGAAATTACATTTTACCAGAAGAAGTTATCTCTCAATATGGAGCAGATACATTAAGATATTATACTATTTCAGCCACAAATCCAGGTTTAGATTTAAATTATAACTTTGATGATATGAAAACTAAACATAAAAACCTAATCATATTATGGAATCTACATGAATTTTTGATACAACAATCTAAATTTTTAAATATTAATCCAAGCAAACTAAAAATAAATAAGTTTGATCTAGAAGAAAAATATATCTTATCAAAACTAAACTCAACAATTCAAAAAGTAACTTATCTATTTGAACATTATAGATTAAATGAAATTCCTTTAGTTATTGAAGAATTATATCTAGACTTATCAAGAACTTATATTCAATTAATTAGAGAAAAAATATCCTCAGGTTCAGAACAAGATAAAAAAACAGTTCTATACACAATCTACAAAGTTTTAATAGAATCATTAACATTATTCTCAACAGTTTCACCATTTATAACAGAAAAAATATATCAAAATATTAAAAATGAATTCAAATTAAAAGAAGAATCAATACATTTATTCAAATGGCCAAAAGAAAATTCAAAATTAATAAACAAAAAACTAGAACAAGCTGTTTCAATATCAAATAGTACAATAAAAGAAATATTAGCACAAAGAGAAAAAGTTCAACTTGGTATAAGATGGCCTTTACCTGAAGTAACTATAACAAGTAAACACTCAAAAGATCTAAAATTAGTTATACCATTAATAAAAACTCAAACAAATGTTAAAAAAATCATATTAAAAGAAGGTAATCTAAAAATAGAATTAAACACCAATATTACTAAAGAACTAGAACAAGAAGGTTTTGTTCGTGAGTTAACAAGAAGAATTCAAAGTTTAAGAAAGCAAAATAATCTAGTAAAATCAGATAGAATTGATTTATCTATAGTTTCATCATATTCTTTAGAAAAATGGAAAAAAGAAATACAAAATAAGGTAAATGCTCGTTCTTTAGATTTTAAAGAAATTAAACATCCTATCTATTCTAAAGAAAAAATAAAGAATCAAGAATTTGATGTTTACTTTAGAAAACTTTAAATATCTTTAATATAACCTTTAATGAAAAGAGGTTATATATATGAAAAAAATAGCAATACTATTATTATCATTATTATTAGTCTATTCAGTTTCTGCATTTTCTTTATCAGACTTATCAGATAGTATAAGAGGGTTATTAGTTACAGGATCAACTATTAACAAAGAAGCATATCAAAATCAACCTCCAACTGTAGAGGTTCTTGGTAATATACATACTCAAGTTATAACAACATATACACCTATAATACAATGGGAATATCATGATGCAGAAAATGATCAGCAAATAGCTTATTACATTCAATATTCTAAAGATGATATATCATTTAGTCACCCAATTTTAGAAGCTGGTATTGGTTCTACAACATCTCACAGACTTACATTAAGAGAAGGTGATGGAACTTATTATATTAGATTAAAAGCAGAAGATACATATGCATGGGGTGATTGGTCAGAATACAAAGCATTTTATTTAGACACAACCAGAAAAGTATGCTCAGATGGAACTGAATTTTACAAATGTTCTGATATTAAACCAGAATATTGTGATGGTGGAAATATAATCAGTGATTGTTTAAGATGTGGTTGTCCATCTGGATATCAATGTGATGGTAAATCAGGAACATGTTCATCACAAACTTGTGTTGATAACACACTTTATAATAAATGTTCTACTGACAAACCAAAATTCTGTTTAGATGGTGACCTAAAAGATTTATGTTCATTATGTGGCTGTCCTACAGGTCAAGAGTGTCAATCAGATGGTAGTTGTAAAACAACTTTGGTTATAATTCAACCACAAATACAAACAAAAACTTTGTTCCAGAAAATAGCAGATTTCTTTAAAAATTTATTTTGATTTTTTAACTATTTTTTCTAAATTATTAAATATATTTTGTACTTTATTTCCGTTAACTCTTTCACCTTTTAGTTTATCTGGAACAAAATAATCACCATTTTTTAATATATTCAATAAAACAAGGTTTTCACCAAACTGTAAACTATAATCTAGTCCAACTTTATTGTCTGGATGAACCAAAAAAACAAAAGTTTCATTACCAACTTTTATCTCTATTCTTGCACCATCATTTAAACTCTTCTCAGAATAAGATTTCTTTTCAACTTTAATGTCTCCATATCTCATCATCACTACTCCTTGCATTTGCTTTGGTTGTAATAACCTTTATAAATAGATTTATATATTTTTCTGTTATTTATATATAATTTATAAAGGTGAAATCATGGTTAAAAAGGAAATAAAAACGTTTAAAAAGGAAATAAAAATACAAAATATTGTTGCTTCAGCATCTTTGGAGCATGAAATACCTTTAATTAAGCTAGCAGAGGCTTTACCGAATACTGAATACAATCCAGAACAATTTCCAGGTTTAGTTATGAGAATTAAAGAACCAAAAACATCTGCTTTAATCTTTAGTTCTGGTAAAATAGTATGTACTGGTGCCAAATCAATGTCTAAAGTCAAAGAAGCTGTTGACAAAATAATACAAAATATAGAAAAAATCAAAATTAAGATAAACATACAACCACAAATAAAAGTCCAAAATATGGTTGCATCTGGCTCTATTGGCGTAGATTTAAACTTAACTTCATTAGCAACAACTCTTGATCATACTGAATATGAACCAGAACAATTTCCAGGCTTAGTTTATAAATGCCCAGGTACTAGAGCAACATTCTTGTTATTCAGTAATGGAAAGATAGTATGTACTGGAACAAGGTCTGAAAGCAAATTAAGAGAAGCAGTTGATATGCTAGTAGAAAATCTATCAAAAATCAAGGTAAAGTAAGTACACTTGCTAGTGGTACGCATAAATTATTTAAACTTATTCTTCTTTTATTATTATCCTTAAGATAAAGGGGGAATCAATTTGGTTGTAAATGCTTCTGAACAGATAGAGAAATTTCAAGATTTTATTTCTGATAACTATGAACAAAAATTACATCAAGTAATTAGTCAAGGTAAAAAATCATTGATTATAGATTTTCAAGATTTAGCAAAATTCGATCCAGAATTATCAGAACAATTATTGGATGATCCAGAAGATACAATAAAAGCTATTGAAATTTCTTTTGAACAATTTGATATTTCTTCTGGTCTAAGTGTAAAAGATGCTCACTTGAATCTAAGAGCAAGAATCATTAATCTTCCTACAAGCCAAAAAATTCTAATCAAAGATATTAGAAGTGCTCATATTGATAAGTTAATGTTCATAGAAGGTATCGTTCGTCAATCTTCAGATGTAAGACCTCAAATAACATCAGCAAAATTTGAATGTCCTGCTTGTGGTAACACAATTTCAATATTACAAATAGATACAAGATTCAAAGAACCTTCTAGATGTTCATGTGGTCGCAGAGGTAGATTTAGATTAATTTCTAAAGAATTAGTTGATGCACAACGTTTAGTTATTGAAGAACCAGCAGAATCTTTAGACGGTGGTGAACAACCTAAACGTATTTCTGTTTTCTTAAAAGAAGATTTAGTTGAGCCAAAAATGGAAAAAAAAACAACTCCTGGAAGTAAAGTTCGTATTATTGGTACTATAAAAGAAGTTCCAATTTTACTAAGAACAGGTGCTCAATCAATTAGATATGATTTAATGATAGAATCAAATTATATAGAACCAATTGAAGAAACATATGAAGATATTGAAATAACAAAAGAAGATGAACAAGAAATTAAATTATTAGCAAAAGATCCAAATGTTTATAGAAAATTCATTAATTCAATTGCACCTTCTATCTATGGTCATGAAGATATAAAAGGAGCATTAGTTTTACAATTAATGGGTGGAATTAAAAAAGTAAAATCTGATGGAACTACAACTAGAGGTGATATGCACATTTTACTTGTTGGTGATCCAGGTGCAGCAAAATCAACAATATTGATGTACATGTCAAAAGTAGCTCCTAAGGCAAGATACATTGCAGGTAAATCAGCAACAGCAGCTGGTTTAACAGCAACAATTGTTAAAGATGAATTCTTAAGAGGTTGGGCACTAGAAGCAGGTGCTATTGTTTTAGCAAATGGTGGTTTTTGTATGATTGACGAACTTGATAAGATGGATCCAGGAGATAGATCAGCTTTACATGAAGGAATGGCTCAACAAACAATTACAATTTCAAAAGCTAATATTCAAGCAACATTAAAATGTGAAACAACAATACTAGCAGCAGCAAATCCAAAATTAGGAAGATTTGATCCTTATCAGCCAATAGCTGCTCAAATAGATTTACCACCAACATTAATTAACAGATTTGATTTAATATTTCCTGTTCGTGATATTCCCAATCTAGAACAAGATGAAAAAATAGCTTCTCATGTTTTAGAAAGTCATCAAGATATAGAAAGTAAACAACCAGATATACCAATTCCACTAATGAAAAAATATGTCGCATATGCTCGTAGAATAAAACCAAAACTCTCTGATGCTGCTATAAGTGAAATAAAATCTTTTTATGTTAATTTAAGAAATAAAGAAACAACTGGTGATGAAAATATTAAACCAATACCAATCTCAGCTCGACAATTAGAGGCATTAATAAGATTATCAGAAGGCTCAGCTCGTTTAAGATTATCTCAACAAGTAACAAAATTAGATGCTAAAATATCAATTGAATTATTAAAACATTGTTTAATGCAAGTTGGATTTGATTATGAAACAGGTCAAATTGATATTGATAGAATTGGTACTGGTATTCCTGCTACTGTTAGAAACAAAATTGCAATTATTAGAGAAATAATCACAGAAATTGAATCTCGTGGAAAGAAAACAATAGCTATAGAAGAAATTATTGCAGAAGCTTCTGTAAAAGAAATGAATGAAGCACAAGTAGAAGAAATTATAGAGAAACTAAAAAGGTCAGGAGATATTTTCGAACCTAGGCGTGGTTTCATACAAAAAATATAATGGCAACTTTATCTAGACAAACAGCTTATAAAACATGGATTTCTGATTTAAATAATAGTAACTATAAAACAGAAGATAACACTGGTTCAGGTTATATTGAACTTAACAATATAAAAATTTCTAGAGTAAATTTAATAGGTACAATTGTTAATCATTTTATAAGTGAAGATTCAAATTATGGTGCTATAACAATAGATGATAATTCTTCTACAATAAGGATAAAAGCATTTAGAGAAGATACAAATGCATTTAAGAATTTAAAAGTAGGTGACATAGTTCTTGTTATTGGCAGATTAAGAAAATATAATGATGAAATCTACGTAAATCATGAAATAATAAAAACTCTAAATAATCCTAATTGGGAATTATTAAGAAAATTAGAATTATTAAAATTATATGGCAAACCAAAAGAAGAAAAAGTAATAGAAATCACAGAAGATAATACTCAAGAAATTCCTGTAAAAAAAATAGAAGCTCCTAAGATTATTCAACAACAATTAATCGAAGAAGAAATGATAGAAGATGAAATTACAGAAAATTCTAGACAAAAAGTTCTAATAATAATTGAACGTTATAATGAACAAGGCGCCAACATAAATGATGTAATAAAAGAATCTAATTTAGACAAAAAAGAAGTAGAATTAGCAATACAAGAATTACTAAAAGAAGGTGAAGTTTACGAATCTAGACCAGGTATATTAAGATCTATAAATTAGAAAACCAATAAATTTATAAAAAAGAATATCAAATTAATTAAAATGGATCAAGAATATAATGAAGTTGAGATGGAATGTAACCATTGTCATCTAAAATATTTTGCATCTCAAATGAGGCTAGACTCAAAAGATGATCTTATGTATTGTATTCATTGTATTAATTCTAAAAGAGGTAAAGTAACCATAATAAAAGATAGACCTTTAAGAAAAGAATAAACTAACAATTACCTTTTAATTTTTTAGCTTTACTATAAAATTCTTCATAAAGTTGATTAAACATACGTTTATCATATAATTCTGATTCTTTTTGAAGTAAACAAGCTACATCAAATAAGTAACTTCGTATTACTTTTGGGTACATTTTTTTGCATTCACATTCAACAAATTCTTTTACTTTCCCAGGAATATCTTCTAAAGGGCAATTTACTAATTCATCTTTCAAGAATTCTCTTGTTTTAGTGATCTCATCCCTAACAATTAATTCAATTCTTATTGCTGTATTAAATCTTCTACTTGATAGGTTGAATCTTATACTTGTTTCTTCTACACTTAAGCTTATCTTACTCCCCCCATAAAATCTTAAAATAATGAGGTCTATATAAACTTTTATTATCTGTAATATATATAATTCAATAAATTTAAATACACTTATTTTCTAAATCTAAATATGGAATATAATTATGAAACTTTGTTAAAGAAGGCAAAAGCTAACTTACCTAGTTCTACAACTCAAACAGAACGTTTTGAAATACCAAAAGTTCAAGGTCATGTTCAAGGTAATAAAACCATAATAAGCAATTTTAATCAAATTTGCTCTACATTAAGACGTGATCCTCAGCATCTGCTTAAATATCTACAAAGAGAGTTAGCCACACCAGCTCAAATTGATGGTCCTCGTTTAATTCTTGGTAGAAAGTTATTATCAACTTTAATAAATGCAAAAATAGAACAATATACAAATAATTTTGTTATATGCCGAGAATGTAAAAAACCAGATACTAAATTGATAAAGGAAGATAGAGTTTATTCAATAAAATGTATGGCTTGTGGTGCTAAACATCCTATAAAAGCTAAAATATAATATGTATTTAAAAATTCATGAAAGACAAAATAGAAAAATAATTGCTGTTTGTGACAAAGAGTTAATTGGTAAAACTTTTGAAGAAAAAGATCTTCAATTGAAAGTATCAGAACATTTCTATAAAGGTTCTATTTTACCTGAACAAGATATTATAAAAATTTTAAAAGATGCTAATAATATAAATTTAGTTGGTAAAAAAGCAATAGAATTGGCAATTAAAAATAATATTATCTCAAAAAATCATGTAATTAAGATTCAAGGAGTTCCACATGCACAAATCTTTTCACTCTAAATATTATGAAGCAATACTTCAATTAAGACCAAAAGATGAAAAATTGATTGATTTTGTTCTAGATGAATGTGAAAAAAATGATATTTATATTTCTAAAGTAGTAGAACATAAAACAGGTGTTGATATTTTTGTATCATCACAAAAATTTGCAGTCGCTTTAATTACACGATTAAAGAAAAAATTCAAAGGAAAACCAAAAATAACAAGATCTTTATTCAAAACACAAAGACAAACGAGTAAAAAAGTCTATAGAGTTACAGTTTTATTCAAATTGAATCATATAATTACTGAAGAAGATGCTTAAAACAAAACTTTATAAATAATAATCATATTTTTTATAATATGTCTAAAAAGAAAGAAGAATTAGAAAGACAACAACAAGAACAAGAAGAAATTCAAAGAGTTAAGCTACCTAGAGGTAAACAAGTTTTAGGAATTCTAGACCAAAGATTAGGTGCTTCTAGAATGAGAGTAAAATGTTTTGATGCCAAAACAAGAATTTGTCGAATTCCTGGCAGATTAAAAAGAAAATTATGGATTCGTGAAGGTGATATAGTTCTTGTTGAGCCTTGGGAATTTGGCGGTGATGATAAAGGTGATGTTATATTTAAATATAGACAATCTCAAATTCAATGGCTAAAAAATAGAGGTTATATAAAACAGCTAGATGGCCTTGAAGAATTTTAAAAATGTATTCTTCTGAATTGAAAATACCAAGAATAAGAATAGGGGTTTTAATAGGTAAGAAAGGTTTAACTAAGAAATTAATAGAGAAGAAAACAAAAACTAAATTAAAAGTTAATGAAGAAGGTGAAGTTATAATATCTAGTGAAGACAGTTTAGATATTTTTATAGCAACAACAGTTATCAAAGCAATAGGTCGTGGTTTTAACCCAGAGATATCATTAATGTTATTAAATGAAAACTATTGTTTAGAAATAATAGAAATCAAAGATTTCTGTGGTAGCTCAAGAAAAAAATTCTTTATAGTTAAAGCCAGAGTTATTGGAACAGAAGGTAAAGCTAAGAGAATAATTGAACAATTAACAAAAACAGAAATCTCAATTTATGGAAAAACCATTAGTATCATTGGAGAAATACCTAATGTTCTAATGGCAAAACAAGCAATATATAAATTATAACAATGTTCAATTTCTATTTCAGAATTTTTTGAAAAAAATAAACATTTGCTTGGTTTTGATAATCCAAAAAAAGCTCTATTAACCACCGTCAAAGAAGCTGTTGATAATTCTTTAGATGCATGTCAAGAAATGAGAGTTTTACCAGAAATAAAAGTTGAAATAGAATTTTTGGGTAATGATCGTTTTCAAGTTAGTATAGAAGATAATGGTCCAGGAATTATAAAACAACAAATACCAAACATTTTTGCAAAATTATTATATGGTTCTAAATTCCATGCAATGAAACAATCACGTGGTCAACAAGGTATTGGAATAAGTGCAGCTGTTTTGTATTCACAATTAACAACTGGAAAACCAGCTAAAATTATTTCTAAAATCTCACCAAGAAGCCCAGCGCATTACTATGAATTAAATATTGATACAAGAAATAATGCGCCTGATATAATAAAAGATGAGGAAGTCAAATGGGATAAAGATAGTGGTATTAAAATAGAACTTGAACTAGAAGCACAATATCAAAAAGGTAAAAGATCAATTGATGAATATCTAAAACAAACAGCTATTGTAAATCCACATTTACATTTAGTTTATATTAATCCAGAAAAAGAAAAAATAGAATATCCTAGAGTTACTAACGAACAGCCAAAAGAACCTAAAGAAATTAAACCACACCCATATGGAGTTGAACTAGGAATTCTAATTAGAATGTTAAAAACAACTACTGCTAGAACATTACAGGCATTTTTGATGCAAGATTTTTCTAGAATAAGTTCAAAAGTAGCAAAAGAAATTTTAGAAAAAGCAAATTTACAACCAAATATTAAACCTCATTCATTATCAAGATTAGAAGCAGAACACATAATGAACTCAATAAAACAAACTAAAATTATGGCTCCTCCTACAGATTGTTTAAGTCCAATAGGTCAAGATTTAATTTTAAAAGGTTTTAAAAAAGAAATAAATGCAGATTTTTATTGTTCAACTACTAGACCTCCAAGTGTTTATAGAGGTATGCCATTCCAAATTGAAGTTGGTATTGCTTATGGGGGTAATATACCATCAGATGAATTAGCTGAAATCTTAAGATTTGCTAATCGTGTTCCATTACTTTATGAACAAAGTGCATGTGCAACAACAAAATCAATAATAAATACAGCATGGCGTAACTATGGATTGCAACAATCAAGAGGAGCTTTACCTCAAGGACCTGCTATTATCTTAGTTCATATTTGTTCTATTTGGGTTCCATATACATCTGAAAGTAAAGAAGCTATTGCATCTTATCCTGAAATAATTAAAGAAATAAAACTTGCTCTACAAGAATGTGGTCGTAAATTATCTTTATTTATAAGAAGAAGAAGGATCGCAGAAAATGAAGCACAGAAAAAATCTTACATTGAAAAATATTTACCTCATGTTGGTATAGCTTTAAAAGAATTACTCGATTTAAATAATGCTGAACAATCTAAAATTACTGAAATATTAAAAGATATTTTGGAAAAAGGACATGAAAGATGACAACCTTAAATAAAATAAAAGAATCCGCAACTCATATATATCAAACTATTTTGAAAAAGAAAAAACCAACTCTAAATTTTCCATTAAGGTCTTTAAATAATGTTAAATATGATCCTAAAAAAGGTTTCTTTGAGTTAAATGGTAAATTCAAAGCAAGAACTTTATCTGTATCAACAGTAAAAACATTTGCTCAAACCCTAAGAATGATGGCTTTATCTAAAGATTTGTTAAAAGGCGATGATATTGCAACCAAAAGAGAAGCATATTATGTTAGTAAAAATTGGGAAGAAGCTAAATTTAATGAACAACCCGAATCTGATATGGTTATGGATGATATTGAAGCAATGTTTATGGTTAATCGTGAACAACTTGGTTTTATTCCAGAAGAAAAAGGGGGTGAAGTTGCAGGTCAATTAATAGTAATAGATAAAGATCGTGATACCAATAAAGAAATCAAAATTGATTGTACAAAATTTGGATCTGGTGCTTACTCAATTCCAATATCAGTAGAAGATTTGAAATTTGAAACCAATGCAAAATTTATTTTAGCAATTGAAACCGCTGGTATGTTCCAAAGATTAGTAAAACATAATTATTGGAAAAAATCAAATTGTATTTTAGTTTCAATGGGTGGTGTTCCAACTCGTGCTTGTAGAAGATTTATTAGACGTTTATCAGAAGCTAAAAAACTGCCAGTTTATGTTTTTACAGATGGTGATCCTTATGGTTATGCATCTATTTATAGAACTTTAAAAGTTGGTTCAGGAAATGCAGCTCATATAAATGAATATTTCTGTGTCCCAAATGCTAAATTTTTAGGTGTAACTCCTCAAGATATAATTGATTATAAATTACCAACACATCCTTTAAAAGAAGTTGACATTAAAAAAATAAAAGATGTTCTAAGAAATGATCCTTTTATCAAACAACATAAAGAATGGATAAAAGCATTAAATTTATTACAACAAATGGGTAAACGTGCAGAACAACAAGCTTTAGCAAAGTGGGGTCTAAACTATGTTATTGATACATATTTACCTCAAAAACTAAAGAATGAAAAGACATGGTTACCTTAATTCCTTCTAATAGAAACGTTTTTAAATTATTCTTAAGTCTTTAATCAATATGCCCTTGTAGCTCAGCAGGTAGAGCATGTGGCTGTTAACCACAGGGTCGGAGGTTCGAGTCCTCCCGAGGGCGCCTTTTTTTATATCCAGAAAACTTTATAAATATCTAACTTTGTTTTATCAATCAAGAGCCTGTAGCTTAGTCTGGTTGGAGCACAGTTTCTTAAAAGAAATACTCAGTCGACTGATAAGTTTTGCTAAAGTTCTCATTTCCACGGAGGTGAGGATTTAAGAGCGATGCTCTTGCTTTAGTTAAGACTCAAACATCGAGAGGTCCCCGGTTCGAATCCGGGCAGGCTCATTTTTTTAAAAAAGATGTGCAATATGATTTGCATATTGACTAACAATACTGTTATCAACAATTTCTAAAGAATTATCTTTAACACGAGTATATCTTCTACCAGGAGCATCAAAAAAATATAAAGTTTCTTCAATCATTTTATCTAGAGGTTTTATTTTATCATTAAATTTAAGATGTGAAACATCAATAGAAGATCTTTCTAATTTAGAAATATTATCCACAACTCTATTTTCAAGATCTGCTAAATTAACTTTAGGTTCTTTATTCATAGAATAAAATATCATTTGAGGACTAAAAGGAGTTTCTAATGAACCAACTTTATTTCTTAATGTTTTAGAATCTCTAATTGCAATTTTTTTATTATCAGTCTTTTCCATTTTATAGGGTTCACCAAATTTTAAAGCACATTTACCACGTCTAAAAAAAGGAAAAAGACCTCTTGTAGCAATATAAGCAAATTCCTTTAAATAAACAAAATCTCTAGAAAATTTCTCTTTTAATTTAGGTATCTTAACCATAAAAGAATCTTCGATAACCCTTTCATAAGAAATATTTACAGGAACAAAAAATAATTCTCTATTAATTTTTGAGTTTATTCCTTGTAAAACTAAGAATATATAAGGAGAAAAATCTAAAAGATTCCCACTATAACTTCTACCATACTTTATGTTACCCTTATCTCTAATATACTCAGGATATATTAAAATATCATTACTATGCTCAGATTTACTTAAAATATGTTTAAGATAACCTTCATAAAGAAGTTTTGATAGCTTTTTATCAATATAGATTTCATATTCTTTATTATATGGACCCATCTTTTGTGGCAAATAAGAATAAATTAAATTTAGAAGCCATTTTTTAGAATAAAAACCTCGCTCATCACGTATAGCCATAAAAGCACCAGTCTCACGTAAAACAGGATCAAAAGGACCAATGAAAAGATTATCACCAGCTTGTATCCTAGTAGGAATACCAGCTTTACCTAGAGCAAGTTGAGTTTCATAATAATCTAGATGAGATCTATGACGTGAACCAAAAATTAAAGAACAATCAAGATTTTTAGTTTTAAAATCTTTAATTCTATCCAAACCTTTAACATATATATCAGAAAATAATCTATCAGAATAAAGCTGAGCTCCATAAAGAACAGTTTTACATATTGTTCTTAGACTATGTTCTACATAAGGAAACAAATCATCTATCTTCTTTATGTTATACTGTTTAAGCATATCTAGAAAAATAAAGCGTATCTTATAAATATTAAGGATAAAGAAAATATATTTTAAAAATTAATGTATTCTTGCACCAGTTTCAACATCTTTTTCAGGACTGATTAAAACAACTTTATCTTTAAATTCAGCAGCTAATAACATTCCATTACTTTCTATTCCTCTTAATGTTACAGATTCTAAATTTTTTATAATACAAATCTTTTTTCCCATAAGTTCTTCTTTTTTATACCAAGGTTTAATTCCAGCGACAATTTGAACATCATGTCCCCCTTCACCCAAATCAACTAATAATATATATAATTTATCAGCATTTGGATGATCCTTTATAGCTGTAATTTTACCAACTCTTAAATCTAATTTTTCCCATTCTTTAATGTTTAATTTTTCCACTTTTCATATTCACCCATATATTATAGAATTGCATTAAAGCAGTTAAAAAATTTACTGCAGTAAAAACTAAACTTTGTAATATTATAGCCTCATATGTTAACAATAAACTACCAACAACTCTCATCCAAAAAAAACTGTTACTAAAAGTCACTTGCTTATTCATTTTAGTTTGATAATTTTGTACTATCCATGATAAAAAAAATAAAGCTCCTCCGATCCAACCAACTATTGTATCAGTCATATTTTATTACCTTTCTTTTGTACTTTTAAAAACTTTAGTATATATAATCATTTAATTTTTTCAAATAAATGTTCTGTTTTTTTTATTTTATATTTAGTTTTACTAAATTTACAATTTTTTAATTTTCCTTCTTTAATTCCTAATTGTTTATTTATTTTTTCACTAGTTTCAGGCATAAAAGGACTTACCAAAATAGAAATTATTCTTAAACTTTCCAATAAATTATATAAAACATTACTTAATTCTTTTCCTTCTAAATTCCATGGTTGTTTATCATTAACATATTTATTAACATCATTAACAAATTTCCAAATCTCAGATAAAGCATTATGCAATTCAAATTTGTCCATATACTCATTTATTAATTTTAAATTTAATTTTTTACTTAATTCATCTTTACCTTGGGTTTCACCTTTAAATTTTTCAGCTAAAGTTAAAGATCTACTAACTAAATTTCCTAAATCATTAGCTAACTCATTATTTATTCTATTCTTTAAAGCATCCTCAGAAAAATCACCATCTTCACCAAATGGAATTTCTCTAATCAAAAAATATCTTAATTCATCAACACCATATTTATTTACCAAATTAATTGGATCTATCACATTATCCAAACTTTTTCCTATTTTTTGTCCATTTACTGTTAAATATCCATGAACAACAATATGCTTTGATATTTTCATACCAGCAGAAAATAAAATTCCAGGCCATATTACACTGTGAAACCAGTTTATACCTTTACCAATTAAATGAACATCAGCAGGCCAGTATTTTTTAAATTTATTCCCATTAGGATAGCCAATTGCACTTACATAATTAATTAATGCATCAAACCAAACATAGATTTTATGATTTTTATTAATAGGTACATCAATACCCCATTTTAATTTATTTCTTGAAACACTTATATCCTTAAGACCTTCATTTTCTAATCTAGAAACCATCTCATTTCTTTTACTTTCAGGTATTACAAAATCTTTACTTTTTAATAATTCTAAAATTTTATCTTGATATTTACTTAACTTAAAAAAATAACTTTCTTCTTTTAGCCATATGGGCTCTTTGTTATGCTCAGGACACTTACCATCTACTAACTCTTTTTCTGTTAAAAAAGCCTCACAGCCTTCACAATAATAACCCTCATAAAATCCTTTATAGATATCACTTTTTTCATAAACTTTTTTAAAGATATTTTGAGCAACTATGACATGTCTTTTTTCTGTAGTTTTAATGAAATCATTATTACTTATATTTAGTTTCTTACATAATTCCTCAAATTTTTTACTATTTACATCAACAAATCTCTTAGTTTCTACGCCTTTTTCTCTAGCAGCCTGTTCATTTTTCTGTGCATTTTCATCAGTTCCTGTCAAAAAGAAAACATCTTCTCCATTTAGTCTATGCCATCTTGCTATAGTATCAGCTATTATTTTCTCATATGCATGACCTATATGAGGTGCTGCATTTACATAGTCTATAGCAGTTGTAATGTAAAAGGTTTTCATAACACTAGAATAATTATGTTTGTTTTTATTTCTTTCTATTATATAGTTCTAAGTCTATAAATTCTTTTAAACTTATATAACATAATAATATATATGAATATAGAACCTAAATTTTCATACACATCAATTGAAATTAAAAAAGATCTAACTATTTCAGAGCCTGAATTTTTACAATATTCACATGCTTCAGGTACTAAAAAAATTCTAGAAACCTTAGTGATAGACCCATTCAATGATGCTTTAAAGAGTGATGGTAAACCCGAATATGATTTTGGTTTTAAAATAACAAGAACTGATATGTCTAAAGATTCAACAAGTTGGCAGCCTATCTTTGAGAAATTCAAAACTTACTTAGAAATTAGAGCAGATGATTCTAAAGCTAAAGAGATGTCTGATCTTAAATATATTGAAGGTTTAGGTTATTGTATTAATATTGATTTGATTATTGAAGAAATAGAAAAACGTAAAAAAGAAAATATAAGTCACTCAGAATATCCACAGATGAATTGGCCAAGAAAGAAAAAAAGTGAACCTAATTTAAGAGATATTTTTATTCCGGACAGAAATTATTCTGAAATAAATTTGGAAAATGCAAGAATTTGTTTAAATGCTAAAAGATTTAATTCAGGTTTAGAAAGTGAGGTAATAAATATATATAAAGATATAAATAAAGGATGGCTTGATAAAGAAACAGGATTTAATGCAGAAAAAATC
The DNA here is from genome assembly GCA_026394995.1 of Candidatus Woesearchaeota archaeon. Taxonomy (GTDB): domain Archaea; phylum Nanobdellota; class Nanobdellia; order SCGC-AAA011-G17; family JAPLZO01; genus JAPLZO01. The sequence goes on from JAPLZO010000044.1 coordinate 16,322, forward strand.
CCACCCCAAGAAATAAGTCCTATCACTCGTTTTAGAGAAATTGCTGGAAATTATGTTTTAATACAATTAATTAGAGAAGACAAAGGAAATTATTCAGAACTAATGAATATTATTATAGCAGACTTAAATAAAATAAAACAAGGAGAAGATGGTGAACTAAGTAAATTATATAATGTCTCAAAACAAAAGGATGATATATTTATCAACATTAAAAAAATTAAAGATAGACTTGATTCTTTATTTAAATTTAATACAGATGTAAGATATACAATTGTTCCTTAAAATGCAGTTTGCGGGAATCGAACCCGCACCTCGAGCTTTTTCTATAAATTATATTTGGGAAGCTCACGTCTTACCACTCGACTAAAACTGCATTATAAAAATTCAATTTCTACTTCAAATTGATCATAAGTTGGAAATTCTTCTACCTTAGCCGCAACTAAATCCATTTCTTTAAGTTTATTCTTTAATAATTTTAAATTTCTTAAGCTAGTTAATAATCTTAATTTTTGTTCATCTATTTTTATATCTTTAAAATTTAATTTTTCTTTTATATCTTTTAATTTTTCAATAATTTCTTCTCTATTTTTTGTCTCATCTAATTTTCTTCTATAACCAAAACTAGGTTTTAATTCTTTTAAATAAATAGCTCCTCTAATTAAAGTTCCTTCTTTTGTTAACTCATCAAAACTTTCTTTAACATTTCTAGCTCTTCTTTTAATTCTATTAGCCAATTGTATAGCATCTTTTAGTCTAACAGTACAATAATGAACATCTAAATTTTTATTTTTGCAATACTCTAATAATCTTAGTGCTAATTCCTCAGAATCTTTTATTCCATAAGATATATCATCTTTACAATAAAAACCTAACTCATTCAATTTATTTGCATTACTATCAGAAATCTCCAATTCATTTAAATTTAAAAATCTAACTTTACCATCAATAAAATCAATTAATTTTTTAATTTCTTTTTCTTTATTAGGAATTACAGGAATTTCAACACCAATATTCCATCTAAATTCTTTAGCTAACAAAATTTTATTCCATAATATATCATCATTAATATCTGGATGAAATCTTATCTCATCTAAACCAGATTCACTTAATTTTTTTAATTTATCTAAATCAACTAATTCTAATGGCGTATACAAATGAATATGAAAATCTTTTCCAAATCTTTCTTTTAACAATTTAATATAATGAATTGTTCTTTCCAAAACAACTAATGGATCTCCACCAGTTATACCAACGCCTTTGCTATCACATAATTTTATTTCTTTAATTATATTATCATCATTCTCAATTTTCCATTCATTAGCATAAACAACATCTTTATCTTTTTTTAAATCGGAAATAGGACAATAATAACAAGTTTCTTTTTTACTACACAATCCTGTAATAAATAAAACTGTCTTTTCACCTTTAACACAATATTTACAACCTTTTGGTAAATTTCCAATTTTCCATGAATAATATTGAGTTTTTTCAGCTTTCATTTTAGTGGGCCTATCCGGAATTGAACCGGAGATCTCAACCGTGTGAGGGTTGTGTCCTAGCCACTAGACCATAGGCCCTCTAAGGTTTATATTGAAAAGAGAGCTTATTATATTCTTTTGTATCATAAACACAAATTCCTTCTTCATACCATAAAACAAATTCAACAATCCCGACATCCAAAGCAGTTTTACTACACCAAGTACAATATGGTTTACCTGTTTTTATATTATTTATCTTTACAATATCTCTTTGTTTGTCTAATCTAACAAAATATAAAATTGAACCGATTATTTGATCTGGATTATTTTTTAATGCATATCTAATAGCTCTATCTTCTGCATGAATACAACAAGTTCTATCAGATATAAAATCTTCAGGTAATTCATCTTTAATACATCTCTCTAAAGGCTTATCTCCTGGAGGTGAATTATAACCTTCACCAATAATTTCATTATCTTTAACAACAACAGAACCACATTTTGCACGAAGACAACTAGATTTTAATGCAATTTTTGCAGCTTTTTCCATATATAATATAGCTTCTCTTTCCATTTTTCCATGTAAGTATTTCATTTTAAAAATGCTCCCGCCGAGATTTGAACTCGGGTTAAAGGCTCGAGAAGCCCTTGTGCTTGACCGGACTACACTACAGGAGCAATAACTTAAAATATCAAGAATAAGTTTATAAATTTTAGTATATATCCTTTAAAGATATACCCATTCTATAACAATAATACATTTAAAATATATACAATTCAAAAGTCTAAAATGCTTAACATAAAAGAGGAAGATATTGTTGATATAATAACAAAAAGAAAATCCGGAACTCCAGTTTATAAAATAAAAAAAGAATATCATATTTCTAATAAACCCTATAAAAATATAATTGAAAAAGCTTTACAACTAAACTTATTAACTCAAGAAGAATTTAAAAAAATTTACATAAAAAAACCTAAGCTTAATCTTAAAATCATAAAAAATATTGTTGAGGATAGAAAAGAAGGATTGTTTAGAGAAAATATTTTAGAAAAATATGATATTAGCAAAGCAACTTTTATTTCTGCAATGGGAAAAGGTATTGTGTTAGGTTATTTAACTAGAAAAGAATATGAATATCTAACAAAAGAATTTTGTTCTTTAGGTTTTGAAGGAAAAGTAAGAAAAAATGGAGAAAAAGTAGCAAGGCAATCTTGTTCTGATGCTTGGAGTAAAGGTATGGGTAAAGCTCATGAAAAATATTGTAATTCAGTAGACAATGAAAATTCACCTTTAGTAAAGGCTGCAATAGCAGGAGGTAATAAAACACAAGAAATTGCTCCTCATGTTCTAGAAAATCTAAAAGGTGCTGAGATTTATGGACAATATCAAAAATATACTTACAAAGGAATAGAATTTGATTCTAAAAGTGAATTATGGTTGGCTTTAATGCTACGAGAATGTGGATTAATTAAAAAAATAAAAGAAGGAAAAAATTTCCAAGTTCCCTGTGGACCAAAATTTATAGATTTTGTTGTAGATGGTATAGCTATAGAGTATCACCCAACACCAAAAGGAATAGACTCTCATAATAATTATAAAGAAAGAAGAGAAGAAGAACTAAGAGAATGTGGTTTTAGTGGAAAACTCATAGTCATTGAAAAAGAAAATGATATCTTTAAGTCTGGGTTGGTAAATTCGTTTTTAGAATACACTAAAAAAAGAAGAACTGTAAATAAAAAACTTGAAAAAGTGTTAAGTTTAGAAGAACAAATTAAAGAAGAAAATAAGAGAATAGAAAAACGAGAAAGAGCTAGTGAATATAAAGTAGATAAAGAATGTGATAAAGAAGAAGTTATAACTAAAAATAAAGACTATGATGATAAAGTTCCATTCTGATTATTTTAATTCAAAAAGATTTAAAGTTTTATTATATTGTTTCTTTTTTCTTTTATAATCCGCTTTTCTAGTATTGGTTCTACGTTCTGCTTTAAAATGAGGTATTGAAATAATAAAACCTTTATTATCTAAAAAACAACGTCCACAATAAACAATATCTTTATTATGATTATTAGGATCTCTATGATGGTGACATAATCTTATATTACCTGTATTATCACCAATAATTTCTCTCCAATAAGGATGTATCACTTGAGCTATTAATTTACCTGATTCATTATAATAAGTACCAATTTGATTTTCTTCTGGAGTTCCTGGAAGTGTAACTTGTTTTAAATGTTTTAGAGTATTCCAATGTAATCCAGTAAAATCTAATGCAAATTTTTTACCTGTTAATCTCATAGGAAGAAGTTGGACCTGTAAATTATTATCTTGAGCAAATTTTAATATTTCCAAATCTCTTTCATGAACTTGAGGTGCATCTATAGATTGATAAATTATAGAATTAACACCATGTTCTTTGTATAAAACCGCTCTTTCTAGTCTAGTTTCATTATTACAACCTTGTACACAAGCTCCACGTTCAAATCTATCTTCACTTATACTAAATAGTAAAACAGAATTTGTTTTTCTAAATAATTTAGCAATATAATCATC
>JAPLZO010000025.1 GCA_026394995.1 Candidatus Woesearchaeota archaeon
TAAGAATAAAAAATTAATATAAAAATGTTTTTGGACTTTTTTTTCAAAAATATTTGGTTTTATTAAATTTTAATACATGTAGTGTTATAAATTATATTTTTTTGCATCCTGTTCATTTGTTACATCAAATATAACACCTGATTCCTTGATTTTTCCAATAAATTCAATTTCTATAAAATCGCCTTTTTTAAGAACCATGTGGTATTATTTTTAACAAAAGTATAAAAAAGTTTGTTTTTATATTGTAACTACTATAAAATAGAAAAATTTATATAGGAGTTTATTGTAAAAATAAATATGGCACAAAACTGGAGAGATTTTGTAGATCCTACTCTTAAGGATAATTTAGAAGTACAAATTAAAGAGTCACTAAGACAAAAAGATGCTTATACAAAAGCAGAGCATCCAGGACAAGCTCAATTATGGTGTGCTATTGCTAGTCTTTCTAGACAAGTATTTAATTTAACTTTAAAAATAAATTATTTGGAAAGAACTCTAAAAGATATAATTGAGCTTGAAGAGAAAAAAATTAAAGTTAAAAAGAAAAGGTAATTAATAAAATAATTAAAGAAATACCTTATGCTGAGAAAGCAAAAAAATTAGCAGGAAATAATTATGGAACTGCATATAAAATTATGGAATTAGCATTAAATCAACTTCGTGCTTATATTCTAGAAAAACCAGTTAAACTTAATAAAAATGAAGCAGATGTAATTGTAAATTTAGGTAAAGAAGTAGGAGAAGCTGCTTTAGGGTTAGAACAAAGAATAATTGCTCTTACTTATGCACATCATTTTGATATAAAAGAAAAAAAAAGAGTGATTAACTTTTTGTATTAATTATCTAAAAAGACTAAAGATAAAGAACCTTATTTCATAAACATTAATAATATTTAATTTAGAAAAATAATCAAATAAAGAGGGAAAATGAATGGTGAAAATAACAAATTAGATTTGGAAAAAATTTTGAAAATTTCTATTCCTGCTATTGATAATTTTATAGAAGCAAAAAAGAGGGTAATAAATGATTTAAAGATAATGAAAGATGATTATCATCCATATTCAAATGGAATTTCTACAATTGAAGATAACATTAAAAATAATGAAGAACAATTGAATGAATCTATAAAATTGAAAGATTATTATAATTCTCTATTAAAAGCCTTGTATGATAAAAAAGATATTCAATTGTCTAAAAAAGATGGAAAATTTGTATTTGAAATTGCTGAATAAAATTTTTCCAAAAGTTTTATAAGTCTACTTCTTTTAAATTTTTTATGGGTGAAACAAAATTAGTTAATGCTGGTAGTTTAAAGCCAGGTAATTATGTAATTATGGGTGGAGTAGCTTGTATTGTTAAAAGCATTCAGACTTCTAAACCAGGTAAACATGGAAGCACTAAGTGTAGAATAGAAGCTGTTGGTATTGTTGATGGAAATAAAAAAATTGAAATTCACCCAAGTCATGAAAGTATGAGTGTTCCTATAATAGGAAAGAAAAATGCACAGGTATTAGCTGTAAAAGGTGATTATGTAAATGTTATGGATATGGAAACTTATGAAACTTTTGATTTAAAAATTCCAGAAGAATTTAAAGGACAAATTGCAGAAGGCGCACAAATTATGTATTGGGTAATCATGGATGATAAAGTTATAAAACAGGTTAAATAAAATGGTAAAATTTCCAGAAGCTACAGCAAGAATGTTTCATGGTGTATTTGTTTGTAGAAAATGTAAGACTAAAATAAGAACTTCTATGACTAAAGTATTACAGAAAAAAGTCAGTTGTAGAAAATGTAGTGGTAAAGCCTTTAGAATTATTAAAAAGAGTACTGGTAAGGTGAAATGAACCTAGATTTAATTTTCATAATTCTATTTTATGGTTTAATATTCTTATATTTTATAACACATAGAAAAGATTTTGAAGTTCAAAGCAAAATTTTTGCATTGTATAGAACTAAATTAGGATTAAAATTAATGGATTCTATTTCTAGGTTTAAACCAAGATTTTTAAAAGTAGTGGGTTATATTGCTGTTTTTACAGGATTTTCAGGTATGATAGTTATGCTTTATTTTTTATTTAAAGGTGCTATTGATATGATTATAAAACCTGGTGGAATACCAACTATTGCTCCTGTGTTGCCTGGTGTACATATTCCTGGATTACCAACATTATCATTTTGGCATTGGATAATTGCAATTTTTATTGTTGCGGCTGTACATGAATTTTCACATGGTGTAATAGCAAGACTTTATAATATTAAAATTACCAGTAGCGGATTTGCTTTTTTAGGACCAATATTAGGAGCTTTTGTAGAACCTGATGAAAAAAGTTTGAAAAAGAAAAATAATAAGGCTCAATTAAGTGTTTTTTCTGCTGGTCCTTTTGCAAATGTAATTTTAGGTTTATTATTTTTATTAATATTTAGTTTTGTTTTTACTCCTATACAGAATTATGTTTTTGAACCTAATGGTATTATTGTAAACCAAGTTGAATCAAATTATCCTGCTTCTTCAGCTGGGATAAAAGCACCATTTACAATTTATAAGATAAATAATGATACAATAAAAGATGCACAAGGTTTTTTAAATTCTGTTAAAGATATTAAACCAGGACAAAAATTAACTATAGAGACTAATAAAGGTATTTTTAATATTATTACAACTAAAGATCCTCAAAATGCTACAAGAGGTTTTATTGGCATAAGTGATTTTGCATTGAATACACAAATAAAAGATACTGTTAAAACAAAATATGGTGATATATCAGGTGTTATTAAATGGTTTAGTCTACTTCTATTTTGGTTAGTTGTTATTAATTTAGGTGTTGGTTTATTCAATTTATTACCATTAGGACCTTTAGATGGTGGAAGAATGTTTCAAGTATTTTCTGGTATTTTATTTAAGAATAAAAATAAAGCTAATAGATTTTTTGTTTTGATATCATGGTTAGGTATTTTATTAATATTAATTAATTTATGGCCTTATATTTCTAAATTGTTAATGTTTTTTATAAAACCATTTTTAGGTTAAATTTTTAAATAGAACTAATTTTGTATTTTTATGTTAGTTGATGTTCACTGTCATTTAGAGCATGAATGGTTAAAACCTAATTTAGATAAAATTATAAAAAAATGTAGAGAGAATCAAGTAATAGCCATAACAAGTGGTGTAAATCCCGGAACTAACCGAGAAGCTTTAGAGATTGCTAAAAAATATCCTGATGTTGTTAAAGTCTCTTTAGGTTTATATCCAATAGATGCACTAGAAGCTGAGATAAATACGGGTGAATTTCCTAGAATATTAGAAAAATTTAACATTGATGACGAACTAAAATTTATTGAAAGTAAAAAAGATGAAATTGTTGCAATTGGTGAAGTTGGTGTTGATTTTCATTGGACTCAAGATAGAAAAGAAGAGCAATTAAAAACTTTTGAAAAAGTAATACAATTAGCACAGAGAATAAATAAACCATTAGTTGTGCATTCGAGAAAAGGTGAAAAAGAAGCTGTTGAGCTTTTAGAAAGTTTTAATGTTAAAAAAGTTGTAATGCATTGTTTTAATGGGAATTTTAAACTGGTTAAAAGAATTGAGGATAATGGTTGGTATTTGTCAATACCACCAATTATAATAAGAAATCTACATTTTCAAGGCGTTGTGAATTTGGTTAGTATAAATAATTTATTGACTGAAACTGATAGTCCATATTTAGCACCACCACCATTAAAAATTAATGAACCATGTAATGTTATAAAAACTATTGAGAAAATTGCTGAATTGAAAAATATGAATATTGAAGAAGTAAAGAAAAATATTTATATGAATTATCAAAATTTATTTTTAAAATGATTCCAGAAAAATTAAAAGGAAATTTGGAAAAACAAGGTTATAGAATCGTTGGTAATCATTCAGCTATTAAAGTTTGTTTGTGGTGTAAAAAATCATTAAGAGATGAAGATACTTGTTATAAAAATAAATTCTATGGAATAAAAAGTTGGCAGTGTGTTCAAATGAGTCCTGCTTTTTTAAATTGTTTACATAGATGTCAATTTTGTTGGAGAGATTTAGAGTATACTTTACCTAAGGATGTTGAAAATCCTGATAATCCTAAAGAGATTATAGATAAATCTATAGAAGAACATAAAATCATTTTACAAGGTTTTAGAGCTAACAAAATATTAAACAAGAAAAAATTTGAAGAAGCTATGAAACCAAAACATTTTGCTATTTCTTTAAGTGGGGATGCAACAATGTATCCATTATTACCAGAATTTATCAAATAATTAGATTCAAGAAAAATTACTAGTTTTTTAGTTACAAATGGTTTAAAGCCAGGAATGTTGTTAAAATTAATTAAACAGCAACCAACACAATTGTATATAACATTACCAGCTTATAATGAAAAAGTGTACAAAAAAGTTTGTAATCCATTAATGGAAAGTGGTTGGTGGCAGCTACAAAAATCTTTAAGATTATTAAAACATTTTAATAGGGGAACTATTAGATTAACATTATATAAGGGTATTAATATGGAAAATGCTAAAGAATATTCTAAATTGTTAAAAAATATTGGTTTTAAATTTTTAGAAGTTAAGGCTGCTTTTCCTGTTGGTTATGCAAGGCATAGATTAAAATATGAAGATATGCCTAAACATGATGAGATTAAAAATTTTGCTAAAGAAATTAAAGAGAATTTAGATTTGGAGTTTATTGATGAGAAAAAAGAATCAAGAGTTGTGCTATTAGCTAAAGATAACAAGAGTATTACTTTAGATTTATAATTTTACCATAAGGACCTGGATTTATTATTAAAGTATTATTTATTCTATCACGTTTTGCTTCATTTTCATGTAAATGACCACAGAAATGTAGTATTGGTTTTTGTTTTTCTATAAACTTTCTTATTGATAGAGAGCCAACATGATCATGATCTAAAGAATCTAGTTTTGTTTTATATGGGACTGCATGAGATATAAAAATTAGTTTTTTATTAAATTTTATATTGATCTTATCTAACTTTTCATCTTTTTGAGAAAAACCTCCACCACCCCAACCAAAAAATTCGTAGTTATCTATATCATATCTTTTATTATGAAGATTAGTTACATAATCATAAATTTTTGAGTAATTTTCAATATCTTCATTGGTTTCATGATTACCATGAATTATTAACAAAGGTTTATTTAATTTTTTTAAAAATAAAAATATTTTATTTAAATTTTTACCAAAATTAGAGATATCACCACAACAGATTAATAAATCTGCTTTTTGTGATTTTTTAGCTATTTTCTTTAAAATAGTAAATACACCATGTGCATCTGTAAAAACTAGGATTTTCATATGGATTTAAGATTAAAAAAGTTTTTATAGTTTTTTGTTTATACTAGTATTAAATTGAATAAAGATTTATTAATAGTTGGTATTGATCCTGGAACTACTATAGGATATGCTATTTTAGACTTGAAAGGTAATATTAAAAAAATAAAAAGTAAAAAAGGTTTGACATTAAGTTCTTTGATTTTTGAAATAATTAAAGAAGGTAAAATCTTAGTAGTAGGATGTGATGTTAATCCTGTACCTAGCTTTGTTAAGGAATTTTGTAGAAGAACTGGAGCTAAAGTGATACATCCAGATCAAGACTTACTAGTTAAGGAAAAGAGAAAATTAGCTAGAGATTTAACTAGCAATAGACATGAAAGAGATGCATATGTAAGTGCTTTGTTAGCTTATAAAAAAGTAAGACCTTTATTAGATAAAGTTGATTTATTTGTTAAAAGAGAAAATAAAGAAGAATATTTAGATCTTATAAAAGAAAGAATTTTGAAAGAAAAAAGTAATAATATTAATGATGCTTTGATTTCTATAAAAGAAAAAAATTAACTTGCTAGATAACCTAGCATAAAACCTTCTTCTTCTGCGGAAATTTCATCATCTTCTAAAGCTTCTTCAATGTAATCTTGTTCGTAGATATCTTTATCGCACTTCATTTTACATCACCTATAATTGGTAAATTTCTTAGTTGTTCACCAGTGATGCATTCAATATATTGTTGGTAGTCTTTATATATACAACCTCTATATATTTGTAGATTTTTCATTCTTATCACCCCTTTTATTTTTTAAAAAGAAGTAAATTTCTTATAAATAGCCTGTGCGTGCGGTTGGCAAGTAGGCAATTGTTTTTAATATATATTTTAGAGTATATATAATTTTAAAAAAAATAAATTATAATTGTTTCATAATGGTGCATTTTGGAATAGACTTAAAAGAAGTTTATAGTATAGAATTAAAATTTAGATCAAAAATAATTGATCATTTTAAATCTTTAGGTATCGAAGAGATGCTTGAAGATATGGAAAATGAACCTATAAAACTTCAATTGAGTTTATGGGGTGGTAAGCCTATTATTGAGATAATTGGTGGGCGTTATGGATGTGAGCAAGCTAGGGCTCTTTATGAGCTTGGTGTTAGGATAATTCCAATGAAGTATATGATATATGATGGTCAGTTGTGCATAAATGAAATAACAACTTATACTCCTATAAAATTGAAAAATATTCCGCTAGTTGATTTAGAAGAATATTCGAAATATATAAGGGAAATTGGTGGTGAAGAAATATATTACTCTTAAAAATCAGTTAATTTTTTGCCATATTTAACAATTGTTGATCTGCCTGAACCTTCTTTAGGAATTTCTTTTGAAACTAAACCATTTTGTTCAAGTTCTTCTATATATCTAAAAAAAGTTCTATAAGCTTTTTCACCACCAGATTCTTGATAGAGTTTATGTAAATCTGTTATTGTTGTATTTGGATTGTTTTTTACCAAACTTAAAATTTGTTTTTTTTCTATTTCTAGATTATCTGAAGAATTACTTTTGAAAGTGGATAATTTTTTTATTGCATTATTAGCATGATCTAAACTTATAATTTTAGAAGATGAATTTTCTGCTTGTGTAGCAGCTTCTTTTAATAAGAATAAACCAATTCTTAAATCTTCTAATTCATATGTTTTTTTAGCAAGTAAGTCAATAGTTTCTTTATCAATTGCATTAGGATAAAAAGCATATTCAACTCTTTGTTTAAATATACCTAATACTTCATTATAATTATAAGGTCTAAACTCTAATTTTTCAGGTGTTAATCTAGATCTTATTCTGTTATCTAAATTGCTTAAAAATTCTCTATCATTTGTTATTAAAAAAATTGATTTTTTATAAATATCCTCTAATAATGAGTATAAAATAGAATGATCTTCTAATTTGTCAATTTCATCAAAAAATAAAGCTGCTGTTTTTTTGTTTAATATTTTTGTTATTTCTTTTAATAATTCATCTGTATTTCTATTTTGTACGAATTTATAATTAATTTGATCACAAATTTCTAATGCAATTTTATAAGGAGTATCTTTTTTCCAGCAATTAATGTAAATTGGAGTAACTTGATCATCAAGACCTTTTTCTTCTAGTTCTTGTATAATTGAACGAATTGCAGCTGTTTTTCCTATTCCTGATGAACCTGTTATAAATAGATTCTTACCTTGTCTTCCTTCAAATAAAGGTTTAATACAAGTTGCTATATGAGCTTGTTCATTTTCACGATATTTTATTATTTTAGGTAAATACTCATAATCTAGAACTAATTCATCTTTTATTATAGATTCACCATGCTTTAAGATTTTATCAAATACAGCCATACTTATACTAAAAAGTGTAAAAGATATAAAGTTTATGTTTTGAAAAAGATAGATTTTTATAGTAATTGTTTTTAAAACTATTTTGTGGAAGAAACTTTAAAGGAAATAAAATCTAATTTAGGGACTATATTTGATTTGGTATCTAAAATTATTGATAATGAAGCAAAATCTAAAATTTTATTATCTTTAGAAGATATTGACCTTGAATTAATTAAAGATTTAGTTATAGATTACTCTTGTAACCCAAGAGAACCTTTAAATGAAAAGATTTTAGCTAA
>JAPLZO010000007.1 GCA_026394995.1 Candidatus Woesearchaeota archaeon
AACCAGAATAAAATATAGAATTATCCATTAAAAATTTAACACTTGCATTATCAATATTTTCTTGTAAAATATTTAAAGCACTACCTTTTATTAGAACAACTTCTCCAGGTTTTATTTCATTTTTATCTAAAGTAACATTAACATTTAATTGATCACTCAATAAAAAACTTGCAACATTACTAAATTTTTGCTCATTACCATGATCCTCTAAAACATTAATATCAATATTATAATTTCCTGGAGGATTATCTTTTAATCTCTTTATATAATTTAATTCACCATTTTTGACTACAGTTGTATCAATACTATAGATGTTATCTCCTTGTCTAAAATATAAAGTTGCTAACCCATTAACTAAAGCACCATTTTTATTTTTTACTGTACCATTTAAAACTAAATATTTACCCAACTGTAACGTACTTCTTTCTAACTTAAACCCCCCATCTAAATTTTTAGTTATAACAAAGGTTTTAGAATCAACTTGCTCTAAAGTAACACCATTATTTTCAACAGTAGCTAAAACATTACAACTGCCTAGCATATTACCTATAATAGGTAAATCTTCAGAAAAATCATATTTTTGACCTTTTAATAAATTAATTATTTTAACTGATAAAACTTGTTTAGTACCACAATTTAATTCTAATTTAAAAAAACCTATTATATCAACATCTTCTTGTGCATAACCCTCTAAATGTATTTTATCACCTAAATTTACTATATCCTGGGAAGGTCCATTAATACTAATTAATGCTAATGTGCTAGGCAATATCAACAACAATAAAACTACTATAAATACACCTCTTTTCATATCTAATTTTAGATGATATTTATTTATAAAGTTTATCGTTACATTTATATATTATTTATTAAATTCATTACTCTATGGACATTTCAACATTAAGGCATAGTGCTTCTCATGTTATGGCACAAGCAGTAAAAATGCTATTTCCAAAAGTTAAATTTGGGATAGGTCCTGCAATAGATGATGGTTTCTATTATGATTTTGATAATGTTAAATTTACACCAGAAGATCTTAAAAAAATAGAACAAAAAATGAATGAGATTATAAAAAAAGATCTACCATTTAAAAAAGAAATTGTTACAAAAGAAAAAGCAAAAAAATTGTTTAAAGATCAGCCATATAAGCTAGAGTTACTAAAAGAAATGAAAGATCCAATCACAATATATCAACAAGGCGATTTCATTGATTTATGTGCAGGTCCTCATATTAACTCATCAGGTCAAATTAAAGCATTTAAGTTATTAAATATAGCCGGTGCTTATTGGAAAGGCTCTGAAAAAAATAAAATGCTTCAACGTATTTACGGAACAGCTTTTCCAACACAAAAAGAATTAGATGAACATGTTAAAAAACTCGAAGAAATTCAAAAAAATGATCATCGTATTCTAGGTAAAGAACTTGGTTTATTTGTTTTCTCTGATTTAGTAGGAAAAGGTTTGCCTCTTTTAACTCCAAAAGGAACAACCATTAGAAGAGAACTAGAAAAATTTGTAATCGATGAAGAACTAAAAAGAGGATATTTACATGTAATAACTCCAGATTTAGCCAGAGTTAAACTCTATGAAATTTCAGGTCATTATCCTTATTATAAGAATACAATGTATCCTGTTATGAAAGTTGATGAAGAAAAATTAATCTTAAGGCCTATGACTTGTCCT
>JAPLZO010000016.1 GCA_026394995.1 Candidatus Woesearchaeota archaeon
CCCATTCCAATACCACTCCTAGTAACAGATGGTAACCAATTTTCATGTAATATATTAAGTTCCCTTGTATCTTCTATACTAACTACCCTTGATGATGGTGGTATAAAAAATGCTAAAGTATTAAGTAAAGTTGTTTTTCCACTACCTGTACCCCCAATAACCATTATATTACATTCATGCTCTATCAATAACCATATATAAGCCAATAATTCAGGACTAACTGTTCTAAATTCCATTAATTTAATAGGACTCCAAGGTTCTTTAGTGAATTTTCTAATAGTAAAGGTTGGTCCTCTAGAGCTTATATCTTGTGTATATGTTGCATTTACTCTGCTACCATCGGGTAAAGCAGCATCTAATAAAGGATTAGCATAAGATATATATTGACCAGATTTTTGAGCTAACTTTTCTACAAAATCTGTTAATACTTTAATATCATTATAAATTATATTCGTTTTTAAATTTTTATACTTTCTATGTACAATATAGATAGGAGTATTAACACCATTACATTCAATATCTTCTATAAAATAATCCCTCAAAAGAGGCTCAATTTCATTTAACCCAACAAAATCTCTATAAATATAATACATAATTTTTATAAGTGTATCGTCGCTTATCTTAACTTGTAATTCATTTAATAAAACCCTAATATTTTTTTCTAAATATTCAATTATAACATTTGGATCTTTAACGCTTATAAAACTTATATTGATTAATTCTCTAATACCTTCTTCTAAAATACCCAATAATCTTTTTTCTTTTTCATCTAAAATAGGCTCTTCTATATTATAGACTAATTCATTATTTGCACTATCCCAAAAAACATGAGCATAAACATAAGGACTTATCAATGGATATTTAACATCCAATCTTGTTTTATCAATTATATCAGGTATATTTGGTATAATTGGTTGTTCAAACTTAAAAATTGTTTTTTTTTCTTGAGAAACTTCTATTTTTTTACTAAATAAACTCATAATACACCCCTTTTTCAAAAAGTGTAACTAAACACTTATATAATTTTTGTATTACTTATTAGTTACATTATATTAAATGTAACAATAGGTATATTATTATCATATCTTCCACTATGTGTTACAATCAAATTATACTTTCCAGAAAAAGGTCCTGTGCTACTAGAAACTAATTCTAATTTAGTTATATCTTTATAATTTAAATTTAAGTCTATTAAATATTTATCAACTTGTTTAGTAGATTTCAGAATTATTTTTAAAACACCTTCATTTATTAATATATTAGGCTCCATCATCTTATCGCTTGTTTCCATTTCCCAGGTAATATCAGTTTCATTAACATATAAATTACCTTCATCTATTGTAAACGGATTTAAAACTCTTCTTGAATTAGGTCCTTCATTAATAATAGTTCTTATATTCTTATCCAAAGTAAACATCATATCTTTAGTTTGAGAAACAATATTCCTTTGAGTCATATTTTTAATTAAAGGAACACCAGCATTTAGAATTATAATTAAAACAATTACACCTAAAGCTAGGTATAAAACTGCAGATACCCAAATATCTCCTTTCTTTTTCATTTTTAAAAAAAATTAAAAATTAACAAGGACTATCTTCTGTTGCTACATAAGCACTACATGGTATACTTTCATTACTATCACCAGCAACACTAGCTATTGTTTCAACTTTTTGTGATCCTGATGGAATAGTAAATGAATAAGTTTTAACCATCTGTATTGCCAAGTAATAATTTGTAGCAGGTATTGGTGTTGTTACAGCACCACTAGTATCATATACTCTAAACACAAATGATTTTATATCAACACTACCCTTATTTTCTATAGTTAACCCAGTACAACTTGCTCTTTGTATTTTAAAATCTAATTGTGTACATTTTAATGCAGATTGTGTACTTTGTTCTGTATTTCTTGTCATATCCCTAACAAATCCACCACCCCAAGTCATTATAACAGCAGCTAAAGCAACTGTAAATCCTATTAATAACACTGTTGCTATTAATGGTGAAATTCCTTTTTTGTTCATTTAACATACCTCCTATTTATACAATTGTTAAGTCATATATAACATGCTGATCTGAACAAGGTTCATAAACATCTTTTCCAATTCTTAACTTGGGTATAACATCAACTTGTTTTGTTGTACTTAAACATGCAATTGTAAATGAACCACTTGAATAAGCATCTAAACCATTATCTAAGTTTACTAGTTTTACATTTCCGCTTTGTTCAGTACATCTAAATGTAAAAGCATCAATCTTCTCTTTCCTATTTTCTATAGTAATATCTAAATTATTACCAGCTATATTTATATTAGTAACATCTATTCCTATATCTGTTGAGCAACTTAATTTTTGTAAAGCAGTAGTACCTTCTTTTTGTTTAACCTCTTCTATATAACCTCTACCCCATAACATAACAATAATTAATAAAGCAACAACAAAACCAATTAATAAAACAGTAGCAATTAACGGACTTATTCCTCTTTTTTTCATGATTTACATATACCTCTTCTTGCTTTATCAGTGCAACCTATTTTTTTATTATTAACTTCTATAAATGGAATCATATCAAAACCACCATTATTATTTGGTGGATAATACGTTGCAGGTATTCCTAAGTTTACAGTACTACTTGGGGTAATAGCTGTATCTAATGTAGTAGAACTTAAATTAGTTCTAATTATAAATTTTACTATTGTAAAAGAACCTCTATTATTAACTGATGTCGTTTTTGTGGTACAATTAGCATTTATAGTATAGATAACATCCCTACAATTTATATCATTTTCAACCATCTCAGTTAATTCATCTGTATACTTTTCAGTTTGTTGTTTACTCCATAATATCACAGTAGTCCCTAACAATACAGAAAAACCTAATAATAATACCCAAGAAATAACTTCACTCACTCCCTTTTTCATTATAAATAATAATATTGACTAATTTAAAAAGTTTTTGATATTAGAGAGAAACCTTTATATATCTTTTTTAGAACTATATGCCCATGAGAAGAACACATACATGTGGAGAATTAAGTAAAAAAGATATAGGAAAAAAAGTAACTTTATGTGGTTGGGCATCTTCTATAAGATCACATGGAAAAATCACTTTCATAGATCTAAGAGATAGATATGGTGTCACTCAAATAGTTCTAAAAGAATCTATAGAAATAAAGCCAGAATATGTTTTAAAGATAGAAGGTTTAGTAAAATCTAGACCTCCAACAACAATAAATAATAATATACTAACAGGTGAAATAGAAATAGAGTCTAGCTCAATAGAAATAATAAATCCTTCTAAACCACTACCTATTGAAATAGATGATAAAAAATCTTTTTCTGATGAAATAAGATTAAAATATCGTTATCTAGATTTAAGAAGAAATAATATGCAGAATAATATTATAACTAGACATAAAGTTACTCAAGCAACTCGTGAATATTTAAACAATCAGAATTTTTTAGAAATAGAAACACCATTGTTAATGAAATCAACACCAGAAGGTGCTCGTGATTATTTAGTTCCATCTCGTGTTAATCCTGGTAAATTTTATTCATTACCACAATCGCCTCAACTTTATAAACAAATTTTAATGATCTCTGGATTCGATAAATATTATCAAATTGCTCGTTGTTTAAGAGATGAAGATTTAAGACAAGATCGTCAACCAGAATTTACCCAAATTGATATAGAAATGTCTTTTTTAGATGAAGAAGATATTTATAATTTAATAGAGGGAATGTTAAAACATATTTTCAAAAAAGTCCTAAATATAGATATAAAAACACCATTTCCAAGAATCAAATATTTAGAAGCCATGGAAAAGTATAATTCTGATAAACCTGATTTAAGAAAAGATAAGAATAATCCAAAAGAATTTGAATTTTGTTGGGTTGTAGATTTTCCATTATTTGAATATAGCAAAGAAGAAAAAAGATTAGTTGCTATGCATCATCCATTTACTTCCACAAAAGAAGAAGATTTAAAATTACTTGATAAAAATCCAGAAAAAGTTAGAGCAAGATCATATGATATAGTTTTAAATGGATTAGAATTAGGTGGTGGTTCTATAAGAATTCATAAAGAAGATATTCAGAAAAAAATTTTTGATAATTTAGGTATTGATAAAAAAACAGCTGAGAAAAGATTTGGATTTTTATTAGAAGCTTTGTCTTATGGTGGTCCTATCCATGGTGGTATAGCTCTTGGTTTAGATAGATTAGTTGCTTTAATAACAGGAACAAATGATATAAGAGAGGTAATAGCATTTCCAAAAAATAAAGCAGCACAATGTCCAATGGATGGTTGTCCATCTGAAGTATCTGAAAAACAGTTAAAAGAACTTAATATTAAACTAGATCTAAAGAAAAAATGAACATAGATAAAGATCTAATAAAAAAAGTTGCTAAAAACGCTCATCTAAATTTAACAGAATCTGAAATAAAAGAGTTCTTAACACAATTAAAAGAAATTCTAAATAATTTTTCTATAATAAATGATATTAATACAAATGATATCAAACCTTCATTTCAACCAATAGAAATAAAAAATATTTATCGTGAAGATAAAGTTGAGAAATCATTAACACAAGAAGAAGCTTTAGCTAATACAAAACACAAAAAAGATGGTTTCTTTAAAGGACCAAAAGCAATATGAAAGCACAAGAGTTTATACAAAAAGTAAAAAATCAAGAAATAGATATAATTGAACACACTCATAAAGTTTTAGATGAAGCTAAAAAAATAAATAAAGGGTATAATTATTTTAATATTATTTCAGAAGATTTAGCTCTAGAGCAAGCTAAAAATATATCCAAAAACCCAAAAGGTAAACTAGCTGGTTTACCAATATCAATCAAAGATTGTATCTGTGTTAAAAATGTTGAATCAACAGCAGGTTCTAAAATATTAAAAGATTACAAACCTGTTTTTAATGCAACAGTAGTTCAAAATTTAATAAATGAAGGTGCTATAATAATTGGTAAAACATCCCAAGATGAATTTGGTTTTGGTTCATTTTCAGTTAATGTTGGTTTAGATAAGAAAATTCCAAAAAATCCTTTTGATATCACAAGAGTTACTGGTGGTTCTTCAGGTGGTAGTGCTGGTTATACATCAATAACAAAATATCCTCATATTTCAATAGCAGAATCAACAGGTGGTTCTATTGTAAATCCAGCATCATTCTGTGGTGTTACAGGATTATGTCCAACTTATGGTCTTGTTTCAAGATATGGTTTAATTGATTATTCAAATTCTTTAGATAAAATAGGGCCTATATCAAAATATATTCATGATATTGAATTAGTGTTACCAATAATGGCTCAACATGACCCAAAAGATTCAACTTCTCTTAAAGAAAAGTTAAATCAAGATTCTAAAACTAAAAAAATAGCTGTTATAAAAGAAACTTTAAACGTAGAAGAAAAAATAAAAGATCTAGTTTTAGATAAACTAGATGACTATGATACAATCTCTTTGCCTTTAGTAGAAAAATATTCTTTAGCATGTTATTATCTTATAGCGATGTCAGAATCATCAACAAATCTAGCAAAATACTGCGGGATTAGATATGGTTTACAAAAAGAACTAAAAGGTTCATTTGATGAATATTTTACTTCTGTAAGATCAAGTGGTTTTTCAAAAGAAGCAAAAAGAAGAATTATTTTAGGAACATTCGCAAGAATGGCTGGTTTTAGAGATGCTTATTACCTAAAAGCAATGAAAATAAGAACCCTAATAATTAATGAATACAAAAAAGCATTTAAAAAATATGATTTATTAGTTTCTCCAACAATGCCTATCATAGCTCCAAAATTTACAGAAATTAAAAAACTAACACCATTACAAAATTATATGATTGATATTTTAACAGTAGGTCCTAATTTAACAGGATTACCTCATATAACTAATAATATTGGTTTAGTTAACAAAATGCCAGCTGGTATTATGTACATAGCCGATCATTTAAATGAAAATAAGTTAATAGAAATAAATAAAAAATAAAAAAATTAGCCAGTTTTTATCCCTTTTTCTACATTGCTTAAGTTTTCATTACCAATTGCATTCTTAACTTCACTTGCTAATTTTTTACTTACATCTAATGTATGTTTTCCTACTACATTCATAAAGTCTCTAGTCTCATTAGTATAATAATATAATCCTACAACTAATAGAATTAATATAATAATGATTAAAGTTCTTAATAATCCCATTTTATTTTTTACCTAGTATTCTAAAAACTTTAGTCCCACAATCTGGGCAAACACCTTGTATGGCCTTTAAGCCTCTTTTCATTTCTATTTCTTTACCATCTTTAATTTCTACTTGTTTACGACAATGCATACATCTTCCTTCTGCCATAAAGACACCTCCATTGAATAATAATTAAATTTTACTTACTTTGATAATAAGTTGGGGTATATAAATATTATTCAAAAGCTATATAAATAATAAAAAACACAAATCTTAAAAATGGTTAAAATTGGCCTTGAGATTCATGTTCAATTAAACACAAAAAGTAAAATATTTTGTAATTGTGCTACTTCTGGTAATGATGTTCCTAATACTAGAACTTGTGTAACATGTTTAGGTATGCCTGGTTCTAAACCTTCTCTAAATAAAGAGGTTATTATGCAAGCATTAAAAATTGCTTTAGCTTTAAATTGTAAAATCTCACAAGAAATGTTTTTCTCACGTAAATCATATTTTTATCCAGATTTAACCAAAAACTTTCAAATTACACAATATGAAATCCCACTAGCAATAGATGGTACATTAGACAACATAAGAATTAAGCGTGTTCATATAGAAGAAGATCCAGGTAAATTAATTCATATGGGCAATACAACTTTAATAGATTATAATAGATCAGGTATTCCTTTAGTAGAAATAGTTACAGAACCTGATTTTAAAACATCTAATGAAGTTAGAACTTTTTTAAACAAATTAATAACAATTCTAGAATACTTAAATGTTTATTCAAGAATTTCAGAAGCTAGTTTAAGAGCTGATGTTAATGTATCTATTCAAAATGGTGCTCGTGTAGAAATAAAAAATGTTAATGGTATCAAAGAAGTAGAAAAAGCAATTGAATTTGAGATTTCAAGACAAGAAAAAGATTTACCAAAACAACAAGAAACAAGAGCATGGGATACTTTAAAACAAAAAACTTTCTTATTAAGAACAAAAGAAACAGAAGAAGATTATGGTTATATTTTCGAACCAGATTTAACAAAGATTGAGTTATCAAAAGATCTAATAGAAAAAATAAAAAATGAATTACCAGAATTGGCATTTGATAAATTAAACAGATTTACAAAAGACTTTAAAATTAAAGAAGCTGATGCAAAAGCATTAACATCTGATATTTTATTAGCAGATTTATTTGAAAAAGTTTCTAAAAAAGTTAATCCAGAATTAGCAGCTAAATGGTTAAGACGTGAATTACCAAGAGTTTTACACTATAACAAAAAAACAATGAAAGATGTACAAATTGACGAAACTCACATGATACAGTTATTAAATTTATTAGAAAAAGGCCAAATAACAAACACAACAGCTCAACGTATTATAGAAAAGTTAATTGAAAAACCATTCTCAGTTTTAGATTATATTAAAAAAGAAGGTTTGCTTATGTTAAATAAAGAAGAAGAGCTAAGAAAAGTTTGCTCTGAAATCCTAAAAGAAAATCCAAAGGCTATTAATGATTATAAGTTAGGTGAAGTAAAAGCATTAGATTTTTTGCTTGGTAAAGTTATGGCCAAAACAAAAGGAACAGCTGAACCAAATTTGGTTAGAAAAATATTATTAGAATTAATTAAACAATTTTAATTGATTTTCATTTTCATAGATCTTTTCTTTTGGGATTCCAAAAATACTTTGAAGATATAACATTAATTTAGATTCTTCCAAATATAATCTATTGACCTCTCTTTCAATTAATTCCTCAAATCCTCCAAAGCCATAGTAAAATTGGTGATATCCTCCCCCTATATTATAAACAAGGTGGTAAATTTCATGAGCTACAGATTTAATATCTTCTTGCGGTGTTATTGGTTTTATTTGGACAATCCTGCGTTCCATGTCAATTTTTGCTTTGCTAAAAATTTCTTTATTGTAAACAAATTTGAAGAGTTTGGATATCTTATCAATATATAATTCACATAAAGGATATTTTTGAATATAATGTTTTAGTCCTAATAAATTCCATCTCTCCCAACTTCCTTCACGACTCCTAAAAGCCCATAATTCTTCAGGTTGCAACATAATTCAAGAAAATTTAAATATATTAATAAATTTTTTGGTTTTTATTTAGCAAAATTAATACAAAAAAATTTTGATCTCACAAACTTTATAAATAAATAAAATTAGAATAATATGGGATGGAAAAAGACTTAGCAGATTTCGCAATAGAATATCTACAAAAATTAGGTGCATCTTATGTAGAAGCTAGATTAGATGAATATTCAGGAAATTCTTTTGTTATGAAAAATGGTATTCCTCAAATCTCAAGTTTTGATAATGTATCCGGTCTTGGTGTTAGATTTATAATAAACAAAACACTAGGTTTTTTATCAACGAATGAATTACAAAAAGAAAAAATAAAATCAATAATAGAAAAATCAATTAAAACAACAAAATCAGCTTCTAAGTTAAATGAAAAGATATCTTTTTCATCTGAACCTATTTACAAAGAAAACTATGAAGTAAAACAAAAAATAAATATTCTCGATTTAAGTCCAGAGGAAAAATTAAAAATCTTATTTGAAGCTCATAAATTATTAAAAGAATCAAAAATAAAAATACCAGGAAGCTTTTTTTCATTAGGTGATAATATAACAACAGAGTATATAGCAACATCAGAAGGTACTAGGATAACTGCTACAATTCCAAGAGTTGATTTTATGTATTATATAACAATACAAGAAAATAATAAAACATCTCAACGTTATTGGGATTATGGTGCTTCAGGTGGTTTTGAGTTTGTAAATTCATGGAATATCCCACAACTATTGCTAAATGAAGCAAAAGCTTGTCAAAATAATTTAAAAAAAGGTAAAAAATGTCCAAAAGGTAATATTGATTTTGTAGTTGCTCCGCAAGTTACAGCAATTATGGTTCATGAATCAGTTGGTCATCCATATGAAGCAGATCGTATTCTTGGAAGAGAAGCAGCACAAGCAGGTGAATCTTTTGTTACTAATAAAATGTTGAATACAACAATAGGATCTAAAATTGTAAATGTTGTTGATGACCCTACAATAGAAAATGGATATGGTTTTTATAAATATGATAATGAAGGTGTAAAAGCTAGAAGAAAATATTTAATGAAAAATGGGATAATAAATGAATTTTTACACAATAGACAAACAGCTGCTGAAATGGGAACTAATAGTAATGGTTCATCAAGAGCAGTTGATTATGATAAAGAGCCTATTGTTAGGATGTCTAATACAATACTATTAAATGGAGATTATAAAGAACAAGAATTATTTGAAGATGTTAAACTTGGTATTTATGTAAAAAATTTTATGGAATGGAATATAGATGATAAAAGATTTAATCAAAAATATGTTGGTGCAGAATCATTTTTGATAAAAAATGGTAAAATCCAATACCCCATTGTAAATCCAGTTATTGAAATAACAACACCAAAATTATGGTCATCAATAGATGCAATTGCAAATAATACAGAATATCATGCTGGAAACTGTGGAAAAGGTGAACCTATGCAAGCAATTCCAGTTTGGTTTGGTGGTCCATCTATGAGATTAAGAAATATAAAGGTGTTATGATGTCACAAGAATTAGCTAGATATTTACTAGAAAAATTAAAAAAAGAAAATGTAGATGATGTAGTTATTTCATTATCCTCATTAGATAACACTCTAATCAAATTTTATAATAATAAAATAGCAACAACAAAGACATGGAATTCAAAAGATCTTGGAATATTTGTATCAATTAAAAAAAGATTAGTTTCAACTTCTCTAAAAACATTTACAAAAGAAGCAGCTGATTCAACAGTTAAAAAAATTTTAGCTTTTAGTAAAACAATTCTTCCTAATGAAGAATATAATGGAATAGCACAAGGCCCTTTCAAATATAAAGATGTACAAGAAACCTATGATAAAAAAGTTTTAGATATCGATCCAGTAGACTATGTACAAAAAGGAATCAATATAGCCTTAGAAAATAATACAAAAAGAACAGCAGGTTTATTTGAAACATCAGTTGCTGATGTCTATTTATTAACATCAAATAACGTAGAAGTACAAGAAAAAGGAACTGATTTATATTATTCTATAAGAGCTTTGGTTAATAAAGAAGAATCAGGCCATATAGTTTCTAATTCTCGTGTTTTAAGTAAACTAAACATTGAAAAAGCATCAAAGAAAGCAGCATATATTGCAAATCTTGCCAAAAATCCACAGCATGGTTTACCTGGTAAATATGATGTTGTTTTTGACCATTTATCATTTGCAAATATAATAGATAATCTTGGTTATCAATTCTCAATCTATAATGTTGAATCAAGATTATCTTGTTTGAATAATAAACTAAATAAAAAAATAGCAAGTTCAAAATTAAATTTATATGATGATGCTACTTTACCAAATGGAATTAATTCAATTAGTTTTGATTCAGAAGGTGTTCCTACACAAAAAAATACTTTAATTAAAAATGGTGTTTTAAAAACATATTTGCACAATACATCCACAGCTAAAAAATACAAAACAAAAACAACAGCAAATGCTGGTTTAGTTGCTCCACATCCATTCAATTTGGTAATAGATCCTGGTAGATCTAAAGATTTAATATCTGAAGTTAAAAATGGAATCTATATAACAAATGTTTGGTATACAAGATTCCAAAACCATGACACAGGTCAATTCTCAACAATACCTCGTGATGGTATATTCTATATTAAAAATGGTAAAATAGATCATCCAATAAAAGATATAAGAGTTTCTGATAATATTTTAAACCTAATGAAAAATATAAAGTCATTAAGTAAAGATCAAGAACAAATTAGAAGCTGGGAAGTTGATACACCTTGTTTCTTACCACAAGCATTAATAAAAAATGTTAATATAACAAAATCACAATAAACTAACAGCCCTTCTTATTTCAAATAAACAAGGAATATTATTTTCTTCTAAAATTTCTTTAGCCTCTTGAACCGAATCATAACCCATAAAACATGTTACTATTGTTTTTTTAGATTCACTCTTAAATCTTAAAACCTCTTTAGCTATCTCTCTAATATCAGTCATTTTTTGTGGTGTCACTATAACTAAGATAGAATCATAAAAATTTTTATTTTTCAAAAAATCAAATACTTTTTTAAATCTATCAGATTTAGCATCACCAACTAAATCCATTGGATTTCTTTTACTCCATAAAAAATCAAAATCAACTTTAGGTAAGTCAACTAATTCCAAATTTCTTTCAGCACAATAATCAGTGGCCAATGCAGCAGGTCCACCAGCGTTACTTATCACCAAAACTCTTTTACCTTTAATATCTTGATTAATATAAAACTTAGCTAAATCAAAAGCATGCGTTACACTATCAGCTAAAATAACATTGCTTTGTTCAAAAGCAGCTTTATAAATTTCATGTTCTCCTGCTAAAGAACCAGTATGACTTAAAGTTGCTTCTTTACCTTTTTCAGAAACTCCTGATTTAATAGCAATTATTTTTTTATTGCTTTTCTTACAGCTCTCCATAAATTTCTTACCATATTTTAAAGTTTCTATATATAAAACAATAATTTTAGTATTGATATCATTATTAAAATACTCAATAAAATCACTAAATTCCAAATCACTCATATTGCCTAAACTTACAAATCCACTAAACCCAAAATTTTCTTTTAGACTATAATCAGCTATACCGCTCCATATAGCACCACTTTGACTTATAAAAGCAACACTACCTTTATAAGGTGTTGATTTTGCAAATGTTGTATCCAAATTTAAATAAGGATTAACAACACCAAAACAATTGGGTCCTAATATTCTAATTTTATATTTTTTAGCAATTTTTATTAATTTATCTTCATCTTTTTTATTTCCAATCTCAGAGAAACCAGCACTAATTATTATAACATCTTTAATTTTTTTCTTTCCGCATTCTTCTAAAACTTTAGCAACTTTTTCAGCAGGTATTGCTATAATAGCTAAATCAATAGTTTCTTTAATTTCTTTAATATTCTTATGACATTTTAAACCTAAAATCTCTTCTTCATGTATATTTATTGGAAAAACCTTTCCATTAAAATTTTTTAAATTCTCCATTAAAGAAAAACCAACTTTATCCCTATTATTACTTGCTCCTATTACAGCTATTGTATTTGGATCTAAGATTTTCATTTTATAAATTGATAGATTATTCCAAATATAAAAATACTGATTAATATTAAACTAATAATATAATGTTTTTTTATACTATATTCTGGTTTTCTATCACCTAATTTTTTAGCTCTATGAAACATTATTACTATTAAAGTCCCTTCAATTCCAAATGTAATTGCTCCTGTAAAATTTATGATCTTAACAAAACCTGCAATACCACTAATACCTATCAAAAATGGTATTAAACCTACCATCCAAAATGATATACCTTTACTAAGTTTATAATCACATTGAAAAACCCATTTTAACCCAATAGATAATACTAAAAATGAAGATGCCATTGCAAAAACAGCAAAGAAATTACTTAATAAAACCATATACTCACCAATAACTTCACCTAAACCTAAAGTACCAATCTCAGTTGTTGTAATTCCAGTAACACCTACAACTACAATTGCAAATAATAAATATATAATTAATGGAATTAAAGTTCCAATTATGATAGCTTTTTTCAATTTTTTTCTATCCTTTATTAAGATTTCTTTTACTTCAGGTATAGCCGTAGTTCCAATAAATGCAAAAAGTACAACACCATATGGTATCAATAATTTAGAAGCATCAAATGCTGTAAAATTTAAAGTTTTAACATAAAAAAATGATATTATACATATACTTAAAATTAGTAATATAATAAAAAAATCAAAAAATATTTCTGATTTTTCAACAGCCCTTAAATCAAGATAAACTAATATGCTAATCAAACCAAAAAAGATAATACTATACAATAATGCACTACCACCAAATATAGCTTGTAAAGCTACACCTTCACCAATAGTATAAGCACTTAATGCTCCATAAATACCAATTAACATCGCTGCAGTCATTATTAATTTACCATATTTTCCTAAATATTTACTTGCATAACCCGTTAATTCATGTCTTCCATCAGTTCTTAATGCAATTTCACCAACATATAAATGTAAGATAAGTAAAATAATTCCTATGAATATAATATCAAAAATACCCGTCCAAAAACCCGCTTTTGCAATAACATATGGTATTCCTAAAATACCAGCTCCAATAATACCACCAATTAAAGTAGCAACTGCCTCATAGAATTTATAATCACCCATTTTTATTATACATTAACAAAGCATATATAAATACATTTTGTTTTGCTAAAATAAGGGCCTGTAGCTCAGCCTGGATAAAGCAATCGGCTTCGGTTATTAAAGTAGAAACCGATAGACCTAGGTTCAAATCCTAGCAGGCCCATATTTAGAAATATTTAAATAAATCAAGATAAAGTGTTTAGTTATGGACAACAAAGATACAAAAGGTATTAGTATAAATAAAAATGAAAATTTCTCTGATTGGTACACAGAATTAATTCAAAAATCAGAGCTAGGTGATTATACTGATGTTTCTGGTTGTATTGTTTTTAGGCCAAGATCTTATGCCATATGGGAAAAAATTATGGATTTAGTTAACCAAAGAATTAAAAAATTAGGTGTCAAAAATGTTTATTTCCCATTATTTATCCCAGAAAAATTTTTACTAAAAGAATCAGATCATGTTAAAGGTTTTAGCCCTGAAGTTGCATGGGTAACTCAAGCAGGTGATACTAAATTAAAAGAGAGACTTGCTGTAAGACCAACATCAGAAACTATAATGTATCCTTCTTTTTCAAAATGGATTCGTAGTTATAGAGACTTACCATTAAAAATTAATCAATGGTCAAATGTCGTAAGATGGGAGTTTAAACACCCTGTTCCGTTTTTTAGAACTCGTGAGTTTTTATTTAATGAAGGACATACAGTTTTTGCTACTAAAAAAGAAGCAGAAGAAGAAGGACCAAAAATAATTGCTATGTACAAAGAAATTTTAGAAGATCATATGGCAATTCCAAGTTTCTTTGGTAAAAAAACTGAAAAAGAAAAATTCGCAGGAGCAGAATATACTTTAACATTAGAAACTTATTTACCAAATGGCCGTGCAATACAAGGTCCTGATTTTCATCATGATGGTCAAATTTTTTCTAAGGCCTTTGATATAAAATTTTTAGATGAAAATGGAAAAGAACAGTACGTTTATCAAAATACATGGGCTATTTCAACAAGGATGTTAGGTATTATGTTTGCTTTACATAGTGATGATAAAGGTTTAGTTTTACCACCTAAATTAGTAGATGAAAAAGTAGGAATTGTTCCAATTATTTTTGAAGATTCCAAGAAAAAAGTTTTAGCACAAGCACAAGAAATTAAAAAAATGTTAAATAATTATGGAGCTTTTATTGATGACAGAGAAGATTACAGCCCTGGATGGAAATTTAGTGAAATGGAACTTAAAGGTATTCCTATAAGGATTGAAATTGGTCCTAAAG
>JAPLZO010000017.1 GCA_026394995.1 Candidatus Woesearchaeota archaeon
CTCAATTTCAGATTTATAAAAAACCACATAGTGATATAATACAAAATTCTAAAGGTGTCTTTATTAATATTAAATTACCTGGTATAAATAAAAAAGATATTAAACTCGATATAAATGAATCAAAAGTTTTTGTAAAAGCAGAAAAAAGAAATGGTATTAAGTATAATAATGAATACTACAAAGGTTTTGTTAGAAAAATTCAATTGCCTTCTGGATTAAAAGTAGAAAAATCAAAAATAGAATTTAATAATAAAACTTTAAGAATTAATATTCCTAAATTTAAAAATAGAGAATATTATTAAATAGCAATATTTAAAAGATAGATTTCTATTAAAAGATTTATGATAAGAAGTCCAATTTGTGTATTTGTAGGTCATGTAGACCACGGTAAATCTAGTATATTAGATAAGATTAGAGGGACTGCTATTGTTCAATCTGAACCTGGTGGTATTACTCAGTGTATTTCATCCACATCTGTATCTATAGATACAATAAAAAAAATCACAGGTAATTTATTAGAACAATTAAAAATAAAACTAACAATTCCAGGTTTATTATTTATTGATACACCAGGACATGCTGCTTTCTCAAATCTAAGAAAACGCGGCGGTAATCTAGCTGATATAGCGGTTTTAGTTATTGATATTAATGAAGGTATTCGTGAACAAACAATAGAATGTATAGAAATACTAAAAAATTATAAAACACCTTTTTTGATTGCAGCAAATAAAATTGATTTAATTTCTGGTTGGAGAAATAACAATATAACTTTATTAGAAAACATAAAAAAACAAAGTTCTAATGTACAAGAAAATTTAGATAAGAAACTTTACGAATTAGTTGGTAGATTATCAGAATTTAATTTTAATTCTGAAAGATATGACAGAGTTGAAGATTACACAAAACAAATTGCTATAGTTCCACTATCAGCAAAATCAGGAGAAGGAATTCCAGAATTATTAATGGTTTTAACTGGATTAGCTCAAAGATATCTTGAACAATCATTAAAAATCAATGTTGAAGGACAAGCTAAAGGTATTGTTCTTGAAGTAAAAGAACAACGTGGTTTAGGAACTATATTAGATGCTATTATTTATGATGGAACCTTAAAGATTAATGATACAATTATTATCGGTTCTTTAAATGAACCAATAGTAACAAAAGTTCGTGCTTTAATTGAGCCATCAGGTTCTATAAAAGAGGTTCATGCAGCTTCTGGTGTCAGAATCTCAGCCCCAAATTTAAAAGATGTTTATGGTGGTATGCCATTCTCAGTTGCAAATAAAGATTTAGAAAAAATAAAACAAGAAATTCAAAAAGAAGTCGAAGAAGTTATTCTAGATGTTGATAACGAAGGGATTATCATAAAAGCAGATACTCTTGGTTCATTAGAAGCACTAATAGGACTATTAAAAGATAAAAATATTTTAATAAAAAAAGCAAGTATGGGTGATATTTCTAAAAAAGATATAGCAGAAGCTTCTGCAGAGAAAGATCCTTTAAATAAAATTATTCTTGGTTTTAATATCAAACCTATAGAGGCTTCTAATATCAAACAAATAACAAATGATGTTATCTATAAAATTATAGATGAATATGAAGTCTGGGTTAAAGAACAAAAACAAGAGCTTGAGAAAAAAGAACTAGAAGATGTAACCAAACCTTGTAAACTAAAAATATTAAGAGGCTGTATTTTTAGACAAAGTCACCCAGCAGTAGTCGGTGTTGTAGTATTGAATGGAACACTAAAAGCTGGAATTGAATTAATGAAAGAAAACACTAATAAGATTGGTAAAGTAAAATCTATACAACTAGAAAAAGAGAATATTTCAGAAGCTATCAAAGGTCAAGAAATTGCTATTGCATTACCTAATGTAACAGCAGGACGTCAAATCAATGAGGATGATATACTATATAGTAACTTAAATGAACAAGAATTCGTAAAACTTAAAAAATTGAAAAAGTATTTAAATAGTGATGAAATCGAGGTTTTAAAGGAAATAGCAGAAATCAAACGAAAAGAAAATCCTTTATGGGGGGTTTAAATGGAATTTAAAGTTGTTATAAATGATACTAAAACAGGTAAATCATATCAACAAAATATTGATAGTGAGAAGTTTATAGGTAAAAAAATAAAAGAAAAAGTAGATGGATCTATTCTTGGTTTAGCAGGTTACGAATTACAAATTACTGGAGGTTCTGATTCAGCAGGATTTCCAATGAGGTCAGATATTGAGGGTTCTGGAAGAAAAAAAGCTTTGTTATCAGGCGGTATTGGTGTTAAAATTTCCAGAAAAGGAATGAAAAAAAGGAAAACAGTTAGAGGCAACACAATTAGTGTTAATACAGCTCAAGTAAATTTAAAAGTCATTAAACCTGGTTCAAAACATTTACAAGATATTTTTAAAAAACCAGAAGAAGGTAAAGAATGATATATAAAACAAAATCTGTTATATTAGGAAGAAGAAAAGCGCAGCTTAAAGACAAACATGACGATTTAAAAAAACCATGTTTTATTGATTTATTTGATATAAACAATCCACATAAAACAGCAGAGCCAGCAAAAAAAATTATAGAATTCGAAAAAATACATAAAATAATAATTCGTGGTTTAAATGTAGATTATCTTTTGCCAGGTAATGATTTAGTTATAAATAATCTAGATTATATAGACATTAAAAAAGATAATGATCATGTCCATTTAACAGGTAAACATAGTAATGGGAGTTTTATAAAGAAAATAAAGATATGGAAAAAGGAATGAAATTGCATCTTTAAATTATATTAATCCTATCTCATCAAAAGCTTTAAAAAGAATTTAAATTACTGTTTCTTTATGTTAGAAAAAGAAAAACAAGATCAACCAGAAATAAATATTGGATTAGTTGGCCATATAGATCATGGCAAAACTAGTTTAGTTAAAGCAATCTCCGGTAAATGGACAGATACTCACTCTGAAGAACTAAAAAGAGGAATAACAATTAGATTAGGTTATGCAAATGCTTCTTTTTACAAATGTCCTAAATGTCCTGATCCAGTTTGTTACACAACTCTTGAAAATTGTCCCGAGTGTAAAAGTAAATGTAAATTATTAAAAAGAGTTTCTTTTATAGATGCTCCAGGTCATGAAACTTTGATGGCTACAATGTTATAGATAGTTGGTATTAAAAATATTGTTATAGTTCAAAATAAAATTGATCTTGTTTCCGAAGAAGAAGCAATAAAAAATTATAATGATATTAAAAATTTCATTAAAGGTACTATAGCAGAAAATGCTCCTATAATCCCAGTTTCAGCACAACATAATATTAATATTAATGTTTTAATAAAAGCTATTGAAGATTATATTAAAACACCTTCTCGGGATCTAACAAAAGACCCTATAATGTTTATAGCAAGAAGTTTTGATGTTAACAAACCAGGTTCTGATATCAATAAATTAATAGGTGGTGTTCTTGGTGGAGTAATAAAGCAAGGTACTTTAAAAATTAAAGATAAAATAGAAATACGTCCAGGAATAAGAAAAGAACATTCTGGTAAAATTATATATGATTCTATTTTCACAACAATAGAAGGATTAAGATCAGGTGATCAAGATATTAAAATCGCATCTCCAGGAGGTTCTATAGGTTTATTAACAAAATTAGATCCTTTTTTAGTTAAATCAGATAATCTTACAGGTAATGTTGTTGGTTTAGTAAATAAATTACCAAAAGTTTGGTATGAATTTGATTTAGAACATCATCTTCTTAAAAGAGTAGTTGGATCAAAAGAAGATTTAAATGTAGAAGAGATTAAAAAAACAGAAGACTTAATGCTTAATGTTAATTCTGCAGCAACCGTCGGTGTAGTAACTGAAATCAAAAAAAATGTGATTCATATTAAATTAAAGATCCCTGTTTGTGCTGAAAAAGAAAATAGAATTACAATTTCTAGAAGATTTGGAAATAGGTGGAGACTAATCGGCTACGGACTAATAAAAGATTAATTTACCGTCGGTAAATTTTTAAAAATATTTTTGTTCTAAAGTGATAACAAAAAGTTATTATTTATTTTTACATCAAATCAAAAAACAAAAAGTATTTAAATAATTAATACATATAAAAATAGTAATCGGAAAAAAACAAAATTTCCGAGGACAAAAATAAGTTACAATGAATATAAAAAATAAAAGCAACAATTGCTCTGTAGATGAAGATAATCCGGGTGGGTGTTATTCTTTGTCATATTCTAAAGGTAAAATAACTATTTTAGATAATATTTCATGGCAAGATTTATTAAAAAATTCTTTAACAACAGCTGAGCAAATTGCAGAAAAAACTGGATTAGATGTAAAAGAAATAAAAGAAGTAATTAAGGAATATCCTGCTCGTATCAATGAATATTATTTCTCGTTGATAAAACAAAAAAATGATCCAATTTGGTTACAATGTATGCCTAATAAAAAAGAATTACAAGATTCAATTTGTTATGTTGATCCATTAAATGAAGAAAATCAAAGTCCAGTATCTGGTGTAATAACTCATCGTTATCCTGATCGTGTTTTATTTTTAGTTTGTAATCAATGTGCAATGTATTGTAGATTTTGTACAAGAAAAAGAAAAGTAGGAGATTCTTTTAAAAGAATAACATGGGAACAAATAATGGATGGTTTACAATACATAAGAGACCATTCAGAAATTAGAGATGTTATTTTATCGGGTGGAGATCCTTTATTATTGCCAACAAGCACTTTAGAAAAAATATTAAAAGAATTAAGATCTATTAAACATATAGAAATAATAAGAATAGGTACTCGTGTTCCATGTACTTTACCTCAAAGAATTGATGCAGAACTTTGTAATATGTTAAAAAAATATCACCCTATCTATATTAACACCCATTTCAATCATCCTTCTGAAATAACTTCAGCTAGCTCTTTAGCATGTCAAATGTTAGTAGATACAGGGATTCCAGTAGGAAATCAAACTGTTTTATTAAAAGGTGTTAATGATAATCCACAAGTAATGAAAGAATTAATGCAAGGACTATTAAAAATAAGAGTCAAGCCTTATTATATTTATCAAGCTGATATGACTAAAGGAACTGATCATTTTAGAACTAGGATATCAAAAGGTCTTGAAGTTATCAAAAATTTACGTGGATTTACTTCTGGACTTGCAGTTCCACATTATGTTATAGACGCTCCTGGTGGTGGTGGAAAAATCCCAATATTACCAAACTATGTTCAGTCTATAAAAGGTAATAAAGTTATTATAAAAAATTACAAAGATAATCTATATGAATATATAGAACCTGCTTAAAATGTCATATGATGTTTTTCTCGGATCTAGAAAAAGTAAGAAGGAAAAAAAATTAAAAAGAAAATTTCGTGTTTATAAGCACGGTGGTCATGAAAGAATACTAAATCAGTAAGTTCTGTTTTTAAAAAATTGAAAAATTAAAAAGAAATTTCTTTGTGTTTTTAACACAATAATTCAAGAATATTAAAATAATAATCTAAGACTATTAATCTAGAATTATTCTGTATTCTTATGTTTTCTATAACATTCTTTACAATAGACTGGTCTGCCTTCTATAGGTTTGAAAGGAACTTCAGCTTCAGCGCCACAATCAGAGCATGTTACTTTATGCATATCTCTTGGGCCACTTGAAAAGTTGTCTCTTCCTCTAAACTTTCTTTGTTGAAATGCCATCTTGCATTTTCCTCCTAATTAATAATTTTTTATACAAGAAATAGATCTTAACGAAATAAGTCTTGTATCTTCTTAATTAACATATCATGAAATTGTACTCTTTTTAAAGTTTATGGTTTTACAGGCTTTGCACATAAAGAACATTTTCCTGCATAAAAATCTAAAAAGCTTAGTTATATTATGGAGTTGTATGTGTTTGTTTGTAATTCATTTCTTGTATCTCTTTTTTAAATCTTAATTCTTCGATTCTTCCAACAATTTTTCTTATTCCATTATGGTATAAATCTAGAAGGCTTTCTTCAGCAAGACTTCTTGCATATCTCCTTTGTTCATTATAAGCTTGCATATTTCCAACCTCTCTTTTCATTTCTACTAATCCATCAAGTGTTTTTAATTCTGAAAGCATTAAATTATCAGTCAAATGCTCTAAATCAGCTAAAAATTGGGGTATAGAAGAAACTGGAACAATATTAATTCCATCCCATTCAACTCTACTTGGATTTGCTAAATATTTTTCTCTTCTTCCATCACCAAAATACTCTCTACTTATAGCTATAAATTGGCCTTTATAAGAATAAGGTATAAATACTCGATCTTTACCTTCATCGTCTTTTGGCCTCCAGTTTAGTTTTATGTGAGGTGTTACATAAAAAAATCCTTTTCCATCAAACTTATCAAGATGAAATAAAAAAGTGGGATACATAACTAAGTCTCCAGGAGAATATTCAAAGTCCCTAGTAGATGGAGGCACTTTCTTTTTTTTCTCTATCTTATAATTTACTTCCCACTCATTAGCTTGTTTACGAGAAATAGATTGTAAAACACCAAGATTAATATCTTTCATTACATCTATTGGTAGATTCTCTGGTAAGAGCTTTACCGGAATATCAGAGTCACCTGCTTCTTTGTGTAGTTTAGTTGGTGTCTCAAGTAAAGCATTACTTAATTGTTCAAGTTCACTTTCATTTAATAGAAATTGTTGACTAAATAATGTATTATGCCCCAATGGCTCTGCGTGAATACCTAAATCTTGCATGTAAAAAAAAATCTAGTTTACTTATTAAATATTATTGTTTAGAGTAATATATATTATAAAATAATTTTTCCATCTTCATACAAGTAATTTTTACAAATCACTCTCTGTTAACAATTCAATTCTAGTTTCATTAGGTCTTACTTTAGAGTTCATAGCAATTAAGTAGTTAACATTTGATTTTTCAGCTGCCATAACTACATCTTTACTAATTATTCCGTCAAAAACAATTGCCCATACACCAGAAGTTAGATTTCTAATTGTTGGTACAATTTCACTTGTTGGAACTTTTCCTAATATATTAGAATTCTCGTCTAATATATAAGCTCCTCTTGTTCCTACTAAATCATCTAACATCTTTTTAAAAATCTCACCATCTTTCTTCTGTAATTTACTAACTTTCTTTGGCATTATTTTTTCTCTAATATCTTCTTGTACAACATGAGGTCTACCATTTATTTCCATTTTAACTTGTTCAACAGCAACCTTGCTTCTTAATGCCTTGAAAATTTCTTTTTTGGTTATTTCTTCAACTTCTTTGCCATCTGGTGCTTTTATTACATAATCTATTTCTGCTACATTTGTCAATTCTTTAATTATTAAATCTCCGCCTCTATCTCCATCAACAAAAACAGTTAATATTTTTCTTCTACTTAATTCAATTATAGTTTCAGGTACATTTGTTCCATTAAGAGCAATAACATTTTTTATACCATTTTTCAATAAATTTAGAACATCTGCTCTTCCTTCAACAACAATAATTTCTTCACTTTCATCTACAGCAGGTCCAGCTGGTAATCTATCTTTACCATATTCTGTTATTTCCATCATTCTAACAGACTGTGCAACCTCATCTGTAATTTCTTGTGAGTCGGGTAAAACATTATCTGTTAATTCTTTCAATAACTCTTTAGCTCTTTCTATAACATAATTTCTTTTAGAAACTCTAACATCTTCAACTTTTTCAACTCTTAGTTTAGCATTACAAGGTCCTATTCTTTGAATAGTCTCTAAAGCAGCTCCAATTATTACTGTTTCTGCTTTATCTAAACTAGATGGTATAATTATTACTCCATTAGTTTTTCCAGTTCTTGTATCTAAATTAACTTCTATTCTACCAATTCTACCATTTCTT
Organism: Candidatus Woesearchaeota archaeon; assembly: GCA_026394995.1. Lineage (GTDB taxonomy): Archaea > Nanobdellota > Nanobdellia > SCGC-AAA011-G17 > JAPLZO01 > JAPLZO01. The sequence continues at coordinate 7,865 of JAPLZO010000017.1, forward strand.
TGGAGTTCTCTTAATTCAAGATCATTTCCTAATAAACCTTCAGTTTGTCCAAAGATAGCTCCTATAACATCAGGTCTATCAACAACACCATCAATTTGAATATTAGTGTGAACTATATATTTAGCTGAAACAGGACTAATTTTTCCCATTTTAATTCCCCCTATTATGAATATTATTTATTTTTAGAGAACAAGATATACTAAATTCTATTATTTTCTTACCTAATAAGCCCCTTTATTTACTTAAATTTAATAAATATGAATTTTTTGGCCGTGAAAATAAATTTTAATTATAATTTATCTTGTTCTATGAATATTAAAGTTATATTGCCCGCGACACTAACTCCCAAGCTCATAGCTTGAATTTTTCGTAAGCTCCATTGAGTATTTCTCATGGCGGGCTTGCTCTTTTAGAAGTGCTTTATGTTTATATATTTTACTAATTAAAATTTTGTTAAGAAATCATTTATTCTTTATTGTTTATTTGGATACCATCTAATATATCTGATTTTCCGAATAATGGAAAACTTCTCCTAACAATTAAATCTACAGAATCCCCTACTTTAAATGTCTTATTCAATTTTTCAGATGAAAAATCAATTAATCTAGTACTCCCTTCAATAAAAATTTTATAACCACTTGATGACCAACCTAAATCATTTCTATAATAATAGGGTTCAACGCTTCTAACTATTGCATTTTTAATCTCGTGCTTTGGTTGTCTATACTCCCAAATCTTTGCATATCCTCCAATGAACAATAAGCCAGCAGAAACAGTAGTCAAAATTCCACATGATATATAATTTCTAGTATTCTCTCTAAAATTTTTTATTAACATCTTTTCAAAAAAGAATAACTAATATTTATATTTTACTAATCAATTTTTAGAAATTGGTATAATCATCTTCTTATTTGATTCATTTTTTTACCCATCTTCCCCAATAACCTACACAAGAAAGAGGTGAAAGAGGTCCGTCCAAGCTTTC
>JAPLZO010000063.1 GCA_026394995.1 Candidatus Woesearchaeota archaeon
AATGTTACTCAGCATGGGAATGTTCTGATTGGGGCCCATGTGAAAATGGTAAAAAAACAAGAACATGTGATTTAAAAGGTACTTTACCACAAGATTGTCCACAATATAGTCCTGATACACAAAAAACATGTTTAACAGAAGCAGAATTTCCATTTTTCTCACCAGTACAAATAGTATATGTAATATTGTTGCTAATAGCATTCTATGGATATAAATTAAAAAGAAAACATTAGATTTATAAATTAACTCTCTATTTTTATTTTTATGCGCCGATAGTTTAGTGGCAGAATCATAGCCTTCCAAGCTATTGACCTGGGAAGCGATTATTAAAATTGCTCAGGAATTCGAGTCCCAGTCGGCGCATTCTCTATAATTTTTATATGAAAAGCAATGTATTTGCTAAAACTAGTTAAAGATAAAATTTTTTCTTTAACTTCATTTTCTAATTTTGCTGGTGGGATGATTTTATTGTATGGAACTTGGTTTAAGATATATTCTAATGTACCAACAATAGGCTCTAGATCAACTATACCTAAAAATCTATCATGAGAATAACCTCTAGAAATATTAACAAATCTATTTTTAAAAACACTTCTTTCATTATATCTTCTTTTGCAAGGCCTAACTTCCCATTCCTTACCACAACTATACCAATTATAAACTTCAGATTTTACTGGAATGAATAGAGGTTTTAAAAACATAATCTTTATTCAAATTGACATTTAAATTAAATACTTTTTCTTTTATTTTTGTAAAAAATAAAAAATAAAAAGAATTATCTTTTCTTTTTCTTGTAAAACACATATATATATAATATTTCTAAGATACCTAATGTATTAACTATTAACATTACAACATACCATGTTTTATCACCATTTCTAGCAGCTTTCCATAAAGCAATTCCTTTCCAGATTAAACTCCATATAATTGCTAGTATTAATAAAATAAACAAAGATCCAACAATACCTCCAAGACCCACCATTCAATTCACCTCCTTATTTTTTAATAATTGTGATGCATTGTACAGGACATACTGAAGCTGCTTCTTCATTACAACCAACTTCATTTAATTTAGTTTTTTTTGGTTTAGATTTTTTATCTTTGTCCATTACCCAATTATCAGGACATACAACAACACATGCTCCGCATCCAATACATATATTTCTATCTTGTTTTATTTCTATCATTATAATTTTAAAAAATTAATCATTTAACCTATTCTATTGTAGCCCAAATTGACCATTTCATAGGGATATCTCCGTCTGCATAGTTCGTAAAGCCCCACAAGAATCTATACCTATTCAAACCAAGAGGAGTGTAGTTTCTCGACTTATAGGGATCGTTCTCATCATAAAATTGTGGTTTTAGGAGGGTCATCCCTGGTGTGTATTCTCCAGTATCCTTATTCTGTATTAAACTTATCGATGGCCCAACTTCCCTCCATTTCCATCTGAGTGCAATAGCTTGTGCGGGCCTCCCAAGCACTGCGTACGGGTCAATAACAAACCATAAAATAGAACCACGTGGAGGAGGCTGAGTAACCCAACCGCCATGGCTATAGAGATCTTGCTCTGAACCAGGAGGCACATACCCGTTAGCTATCCTTTGAGAGGGCTCACTTAATGGTATAGGATTAGTTTGACTTCCCAAAGGACCACTAGGTGTTATAGGATTTTGACAATTAACATTACAAGTTCCTCCACAATCATCAGAAACACCACCACATTTATTTGTACAATTAGGTGTACACGCAGAAGAACCTATATCTTTATTATAAATATCAATTAATCTTTCTCCTGAATAATGACCAGTTCCAGATAAATCAATAGTATTACCTGAAGTAGAAAAATAAATAATAATTAAATCTTTAATTTCATTAGCATTTAATTTAGCATTTTTTGGATTTATAAAATAATCTTTAAGAGAGTTTATTAATGTATTTCTTAGTTCTGTTATAGTAATAGTTGTATTTGTTATTTGTGGTTGAATTTCAGTGTTTGATGGTGTGTAAGTATTTGGTGTATTAGAAGATGATGTTGAACCTGAATAATATGAAACTGGTACATCTTCAGGATGTATTCTAAACCAATTACACCATTCAGGAAAACCACCACCACATATACCATTAATATAAACTTGTGCTGTTAATGGTCGTGGACTCCAAAATGGTCCTGGAGGATCACCAGAAGGTTTAGTTTGAGAATATACAACAAATGAACTGAGTAAAATAATAACTAAAACTAATAACCACCACTTTTTCATATGAATATTAAAAATTATTGTACTTATATATTTTACTTAAAAATTATTTTAATTGTTTTTTAAATTCTTGTAATTCTTGTATAAATCTTTGAGCTGTTTTTGGTATATGTTCTTGCTGTGTATTAAATATTATAGCTATTTTTTCTAGAATTTCTTGATTTGTTAATTCTTCACTTTTTTTAACTTTTAATTCAAGATCTTTAATGTTAATAGATTGTTTTTTCTTGATTGCTTTTCTTGCTGTTTTCCACTTTTCAAATAATTCTTCAGCACGAGCAGGTAATTGTTGTATTGGAACCTGTAAAATCTTTGATGTTTGTTCTAATAATTCTTTTTCCATTTTAAATTCTTGTATTGCTACATCACCAGCTTTGAATTCAAGTCTTATAATTCCATCGTGTATCTTAGAGGTTTTTATTATTTTGATTAATTTAACATCTTTAGTGTTATCACAATGAATTCCAGCGCATGCTTCATTATCAATATCATCTATAGAAACAACTCTAATTTCTTTACCAGGGACTGCACCACCTTGGTATAATCTAAAACCATACTTTTTCTCAGCTATATCTCTTTTTAGAACTTTTTTTTCTATTCTATATCCTTTTGAAATGATTTTATTAGCTTCTTTTTCTATAGAATTAACTTGTTGAGAAGTTAATTGAGCATAATGTGTTATGTCTAATCTTGCTTTTTCTACAGTTTTTTCAGCACCAGCCTGCCAAACATGGTTACCTAGAACTTTACGAGCAGCAGCATTTACAATATGTGTTGCTGTGTGATGCCTTTTTAATATATTACGCCTATCTTTATCAACAATACATTTTACTAAATCTCCTTCGTTAAAAGTCACTGTATCAACTTTATGAATAATTATATTACTTTCTTTATAAACATCTATCACATTAGATTCATTTATTCTACCTGTATCATGTAATTGACCACCTGATGTTGGATAAAATGCTGTTTTGTCTAAAATTATAGAATCGCCTATTACTTTTAAAACACGAGCTTCGAATTCAAGATCTTTATTGTAGTATAACACTTCTGTTTTATTTACTTTAAAATAAAAAGGGAATTCTTCTTTTTCTTCTAATTGAACTTGATTAGATTGAGATACTTTAACATAGAAATTTTCTGGTATTTTTATATCAACATGTTCTTTTATTAGTTCGGGCGTAATTCCTTGAGATTGATATAATTTGATTAAATCTTTTTCTTCTATATTTTTATTAAGTTTTTGAACTATTTGTAAAGATTTTTCTTTTGTTGCAATATATTTTTTTCTTTCAACTTCTAGAATTTCAATAACTTCTTTTAAATTTTCTTTTAATTCTGGGAATTGTGGTTTAAGATATTGGGCATGTAGTTCTGCTAATTGAGGTAATGAAATATCCCAACCATATTTATCTATGAATGACAAAGCTCTTCTTAAAATAACACGTAAATTATATCCCCCACTGATATTTGATGGTAAAGCTCCATCTGATATTGCAACTAGTAATGATCTAGAATGTTCTGCTATAGAATAAAGAGCTGATAGTGGTAAAATTGTATTTTTTAATTTTTTATGGTCTATTTTTAAATTATTTGCTATTTTTTTCCAAGATTTATCTATATCTTCTGTTTCATCTAAATTTAAAAAAGATGAATAAGGAACAAATTTTTTTATTAAAGGAGTTTCAGATTTAAGACCTGTTAAAGAATATAATTTTTTTGTTACTGTTGGAAAGGTTGTTTCATAACTATTTAATTTACCTAAAGAAAACCAAGCATTACGTTCTTGACCCATTCCCATATCAAGAACCTTTATGTTTAATTCTTTAGAACCAGAAGCTGTTTGTTGATATAACATGTAAACTTGGTTACCTAATTCAAGACCACGAGAAAAATATTCCATACAAGGTCCAAAATTACCACCACCTGCCCAGGCATCTTCATGGAATGTTATTTCTTCATTTTTTAAACCAAGACCTTGAGATAACCATGTGTAAATATCTCTAAAATATTTATCTTGATCATATTTAGAAGGTGGTTGAAAAGCATGTTGGCCTATCATGACAAATCCTGTGTAGTGAGCACCTGTAATACCTACATTGTCAATATCATTAAATCTTAAGCAAAATTGGGGGATTGTGAGAGGATTTGCAGGTGGATCAATCTCGCCTGAAACAACATATGGTTGAAAATCATAAATAGAAGCTTGTACAAAATCTGTATCATCACGCCATCTAGCTACTACAGGATATCTAGAAATAGGAGTATAACCTAATTTCTTAAATAAACTAGAGAAAGTTTTCCATATTTCTATGTAATCTAATTTATTTTTAGCAGGACTATTACCTATAAATTTAAAGCCTCCAGAACAAGAGGGATTTCCACATGTATTTTGAGAATGATTAGAAGTCCAGAAATATGTACCACATTTATAACATAATTTTCTTTCAAAACCTAAATCCTTTAATGCATGAACAGCATAATACTTTTCTGGGTCATTTTTGGCTCTTTCTTTAAATTCAGTCTTAATTTGCTTATCAGTCAACATTATATATTATAAAGAGTTATGTTCTTATATAGTTTACTAAATTTTAATATTTTTAGAAATAATTGAGATAAATTAATATATAGTTATATTTAATCAGAAATTGAGTAATAAAATTTATAAGGATAAGTTATTTTTTAGGTTTGATGGTTAACATATGGAATTTTAATAGAGAACAACTGGAAGATCTTGTTAAAAAAATAGGTTTCACAGATTTAAAATGGTGTCCAGCTGATCAACTTTGGTGGGGTGAGGATATTAGATCTATTCTCTATGCTAGGCCAAAAAATTATAATGGGCCTTATGAAGATTATATTGAACCAGTTGCTATAGAGAAAGTCAAAAAATTTCATATACATTCGGGATATAAGTGGTTAAAAAGAGTTAAAAAAATGATAAATTAAAATTTAAAGATTATATTTTAATGTTTTTTAGCTTATCTTGGATTTCTTGTAGTTGTTGGTTAAGTCTTTGGTTATGAGTTTGTTTTTCAGGTTTTTTAGTAGCAAGCTGTTTTCTCTGGATAACTTCTTTTTTGCCTACAAATGGTTTAAGCTCTTTGTTTAATGGTGGAACAGCATCATCTAGTCTTTTCATTACATTTTGTAGTTGATATATGCTTTTTTCTAGTCTATTTTTGTATCTTATTTTTTCTTCTTGTAATCTTCTTATGTTGTCATAACCCTTTAGAATATTAATTATAGATATTACTTGATTAAGAATTTCTTTTCTTGTTTCTATAGGTTGGTCTATTCTTGTGTACACTGTTTTTTGTTCAGGTTTCATGTTAAACCTCAAATAATCTTTTGTCTACAGAAATCAGTTTTTCTTTTATTGTATCTATGTTATCACGCCAAGTTGCAAGTTCTTTATCTTCTTCACTTTTTATCTCTTCTAATTTACTTAGAATAGATTCTATTTCTTTTAATTTATTTTTTATGTCGTTAATACTTGATAAAGCTTCTTTATAACGATCAATCTTTACAAATAAAGGTTTTTCTTCGATAGTTGTTGGTCTACTAGATTCCATATCAATTGATCTAGGAGAAAAAACTGGTTTTCTTACAGGGATATCAACTTCTTTTTCCTCAGGCAATTGTTTAAATTGAGGCTCATAAGTTGGAAATTTAGGTTCTTCACTTAATCTAGGAAATTCAGGTAAATGTGAGAGAACTCTAGGCTCATCTTTTTTCTTTGGACTGAACAAACCCATTAAAATAACACCTCCAATATTATAATTGTTATCATAACTAAGTTATTAAAGTTTTTCTTATTATTGTTGTGTGGTAAAAAAGTATTTAAAGAAAGGTATTTAAAGGCATAAATTGTTGTTGTGAAAATGAAATTACCAAACAAATTCATTGAAGACCTTGTTAGGGAAGTAGTTGGAGATGAAGCTGTTAGATTAGTTGATTTAATTAAAGGTAAGAAAAACGTTAGCGAATTCAAAATCGCTGATAAATTAAAAATTACTGTAAATCAGGTAAGGAATATTCTTTATGGTTTAAATTCTCGTAGTTTGGTCACATTTACAAGAAAAAAAGATAAGAAAAAAGGATGGTATATATATTATTGGACATTTGATGAGAAAAAAGCAAGAGATCTTATAATTGAACTTAATGAGAAAAGAATCCAGCAATTAAACAAACTATTAGAAAAAGAGACTTCTAGTATCTATTATATTTGTCCTAATGATGATACAAGAATGAATGCTGAAAATGCATTAGAACATCAATTTAAATGTCCTGAATGTGGTCAAGTTTTAATACAAGATAATAATGTTGTTAAAATTGATAAGATTAGACAAGAAATAGTAAATTTAGAAGAAGAATTGAAAATAATAAGACCTGTTGTTAAAGAAAAAGTAGTTAAGGTTGAAAAAGTTGAAAAAGAAGTTAAGAAAAAAGCTAAACAAAAAGTTGCTAAGAAAATTAAGAAAAAAACGGAACATAAAGCTGTGAAGAAAAAAATAAAATCTAAAATTGTTAAGAAAAAAGTAAATATTGTTAAAAAGGAAAAGAAAAAACAAGAGATTTTTAAGCCTATTGAGAAAATAATAGAAAAAGAGCCTGAAAAACCTGTTGAAAAGCCTTCTAGATTTAATGTATTAAGATTATTTAGCAAAAAGAAATAATTCTAAAATATTAAATGGTATAATCCTGAAAATACATGAAAGCCGTCTAAAGGTGGTATAGGTAGCATATTAAATATAAACAAAAATAAATTAATTTGTTTTGTTAAATATAGAACTATTGCTTGTTTTCTTGTTAATTTTTTAGCATTGTTTATTATTAACCATGATGCAAAAAATAAAATTAGATTCATAAATGGGCCTGCAAATGATATAAGTGTATTTTGTAGAATAGTTGCACCTTGAGATATAGAAACATAACCTGGAGCTACTATTAAAAATGGTGAATTAATCAATTTTAAAAAAATTGCTAAACCAAGACCTTCCCAGAATATATGAAAACTGGCTTGTAATCCATAATATATTGCTACAAATTTATGTGCTAATTCATGTAATAAAACACCGGGAGCTGTTATTAAAGCTGCAAATTTAAGATCTTGCCAATCAAAAAATGACTTTCTGTAAATTAAATCATACTCTTTTCTTGGATATTTGATATAACCACTAAAAATATATCCAACTACTAATGTTAATATTATAAAATAAATTATTTCTAAAATTGTTATAATAGGCATGGTTTTGAGTTAATTTGATTATTTTTAAAGTTTATGATAATACTTGCCAAAATTTACTTTATACCCATAGAATTTATAAAGTATATTTACCTATTTTGAAAATATGGAATGTGTGAGTTGTAAGGGAAAATTGAAATGTGGAAGGCAAATATGTCCTTTTTATTTAAGTAATGAATCAATGTTTAAAATCGATAATAAAAGTGAGTTTTCTGGAAATACACCACCTAGTGTTTTTATTGGTAGTAAACTAAGATATCCTGAAGTTAATGTTGGTATATTGAATACAAGTGAAAAAGTGGAAGATTCTTGGTTATATGACGCTGAAAAACATTGGGCTGAAAATAATTTTGATATAAGACAAGTTATATTCTATAGAAGTAATTTAATAAATTCTAGGTTTAAAGCAAAAGTTCAAGATGTTAGGACAAGTAGCAAATTAATAGACTTGTCTCAACAAATTGGAATGTCTGTTAAACCCATTGATGTTGAAGTTGAGTTAAAAAATAAGATTAATATTAAAATAAATTTTAACGATATTAGCTTACCGATGGGACCTGTAGGAAAATTAAAGAATATTAAAATAACAAGTGATCCAAAAATACCTGGTAAAATAGATAAAGTTGTTGATGATACTGATCTAAAAGCAATAGGAGCTATAGATTATTTATATAACAATAATTTTGATGAGTATAGAATACAAGAGTTATTGTCTGTTGGTGTTCTTGGTTTAAAGAAAAATAGGAAATTAGTGCCAACTAGATTTTCTATAACAGCTATTGATGATAGCATAGGTAAAATGCTAATCAAAAATGTTAAGGAATATAACTTATTAAATGAATATAGGCTATTTTATGGTAATTTTATGGGGAATCATTTTTTGATTATGATGTTTCCTGATATTTTTGGTTATGAACTATTTGAAAGTTTTTTGCCAGGAAGTGCATGGAACATTTCTAGTAATATAAATACAATGACTGATTATGAAGATTTTTATGGAAGAAAAAATTATGCTGAAAATTGTGGTGGAGGATATTATGCTTCTAGGTTTGGAGTTTTAGAATATCTAAATAAAATAAGAAGACAAGGTTCTATCTTAGTGTTAAGATATGAAACACCAGAATATTGGGCTAGTCTCGGTGTCTGGGTTGTTAGAGAAGCTATTAAAAAAACATTACAAAATCAATGTTTTATTTTTAATAATAAAGAAGAAATGTTAAAACAAGGTAAAAATATAATTCTAAATAAATTAGGTTATGATATAAGTGAAATGTTACAGAAAAGTAAAGTTATTAATAGCATTAAAGAACAGAAAAAATTAATGGAGTTTTTGTAGTTATTATATAATAGTTAAAATAGAAAGATTTAAATATTAATTTTCTATGATAGTTATTATGTCAAAATTATTTTTAAAAAAACCAAAAGATATAGTAAGAGTATTTTCAAGATTTGATCATACTTTTAGTGATGAAAAACAATTAACTCCTTTTTTAAATATTGAAGGAAGATTAGATTACCAAAAAAATATTATTAATCCATTAAACAATCTTGGTTATAAAGTATTTTTATTTCACCCCCTGCCTAGAAGTAAAGAAAGTGATATGGAACGAGGTATTCCAATAAGTGTATGTATAGGAAAGGAAAATACTAGGCTTAATTATCATTTAAAAACTATTGAAAAAGATTTTTTAAATATTACACATAAGTTAGGATTAAATTATAGACATGTTGGTTTTTATACCTTGAATTTTTAAATTTTTTATAACACTAAATTAAAATAAAATACCAAAATACCTAAAATTAAATATAAAATACCAATTAAATACCAATAAAATCCTTTTATACTTGTTTCAAATTTAATTGTTTTCTTTGTGAAATCATAAAAGAATAAGAACCATACTGGATGACCAAGTAAATCTATTGCTACTATAAAACCAAATAAATCAAATTCAATTATATAAAAATAATAAAATGCTATTAGACCAATAAAAAACATAACTAAACTTAATGTTATTCTTTGATTTAAAGTAAGATTTGCAAATCTTTTTGTAAATAATTTAGTTTGTTTTTCAGAAGTTAAATGGATAATTGAGTATATTATAACCAACAATGCCCACAACATTATTATAAAATGCATATAAATAAGAAAAGTTTAATTATATATAAAGATTTTGTTATCATTCACGAATTTCATTAAAACCAATTATTACTAAGATTAAACCTATGAAAATCAAGAAAGCAAAAAGAAAACCTTTAACTAACGTTTTAAAAGATTCCCAAATATGAAGAGCTGGATAAGTTATTGTGAAATAAATAACGGCTAATATTATCAATAAACCAACTATTATTTCTATATATTGTTTCATATACATAATTGGTTATTGCATCTATAAATAGATTTAGGTGAAAAATAATACAATTTAAAAAGAATATTTTATATACTAATTATTGAATATAAAATAATATGCATCTACCCAGTTTACATCTATTACATTTTAAACCCAATCATAAATTAAAAGAAATTTATCTTTCTGTATTTATTAGAGCATTAGCAATTAGTATGATTGGTGTTTTTATTCCAATATATTTGATAAGAGAAATCAATTATAGTTTGCAACAAGTATTATGGTTTTATGTTGTCTTTTCTGTTGCATATGGAATATTTACAATACTTTCAGCTAAAATATCAAGTAAAATCGGTTTTAAATATTGTATTTTGATTAGCACTCCTTTTTATTTGTTATTTTATGGTTTATTATATTATTTAAAACAAGTTGATATAAGTTTTTATTATATAGCTATGATTGGTGCATTGGCTAGCTCGCTATATTGGATTTCATTTCATACGACTTTTGCAAAATATACTGATCACAATCATATGGGAGAAGAAATTGGTATATGGTACTCTATAGTAGTTTTTATAGGATTATTAGGACCCTTGGTTGGAGGGATAATATTAACTTTTTTTAGTTATAAAATTCTATTTATTTTTGTTGCTTTAACATTAATTTTATCTGTAATACCAATATTTAGATTTAAAATAATAAAAGAAGAACAAAGTTATAATATTAGAAATATTTTTAAGAAAAATAATTTAAGAGATATACCAGCATTTATTGGCTATGGTGCTAGAAGTAATGCTCAAGTTGTTTTATTACCCGTATTTGTGTTTTTTCTATTAAAAAAATATTTTTATTTAGGTTTTGTTAGTAGTGGTGTTGGTTTTTTTACTGCTTTATTTACATTTATGATAGGTAGAACTTCAGATGTTCATGATAAGAGAAAATTAATAAGGTTGGGTACTTTTTTATCAGCATTAAGTTGGATAATATTGCTATTTGCTAAAAATTTATGGCAATTATTTATTATAGCTACATTAGCTGGAATTAGTTTTACAATGGTAGATGTCCCATTTAGTGCTTTAATATATGATAAAGCTAATAAAAGTAAGAGTGTTGTTGAATATTTAGTTTTTAAAGAATTAATTGTATCTTGTGGTATGATTGTATTATTAAGTTCAGTTTTAATTCTTAATAGTTTGTCTTCTGGTTTTGTGTTTAGTGCTATAATTACTTTGTTACATTTGACGTTTTAGAAATATTTAAAAAGGCTAATTTTAAGGATAGTACTAAGGAATGTGAGTAGTGGCTTACTCGAACCTTAAATAGTATTAATGGAGGCCAAAATGTTATACAAATACATTAGAGAATCTTTTAGAAATCCTAGTAAGGAATTAACAAGGGAAAGGTTAATCCAATGGAGAAGAGAACCTTCTATTGTAAGATTAGAAAGACCAACTAGATTGGATAGAGCTCGTTCTTTAGGATATCGTGCAAAACAAGGTATAATTATAGTTAGAGTTAAGGTTAAACGTGGTGGCAGAAAAAGAACTTTACTAAAAGCAGGAAGAAGATCTAAAACAAGTAGACGAATGAAGATCGTTAGTAAAAACTATCAATGGATTGCTGAAGAAAGAGTTGCTAGAAAATATGTGAATTGCGAAGTGCTAAATTCATATTATGTGCTTGAAGATGGTAACTATTATTGGTTTGAAGTAATCTTAGTAGATAGAGATAACCCTGTAATAAAAGCTGATAAAGAATTAAGCTGGATAACAAATGAAAGAGGTCGTGTGTTTAGAGGAAAAACAAGTGCAGGAAAAAGGTCAAGAGGATTATATGGTAAAGGCAAAGGTTATGAGAAGATAAGACCAAGTGCAAGAGCACATGATAGAAAATGAAAAAACTTTTTTATTTTTTTATTAAAATAGAAAAATATTTAAAATAAGTTACATTTTGTGTCAATATGGATAAAGAGAGTTATATAATTATATTCTTAATTTTTTTATTAACACTATTTTTTGTTATAAAAAGCAGTGATATTAGTGGTAATTTAGCTAAAGGTTATAGTGGATTATATGCATTAGATAAATATGGTGGTATCTATAATGCTGGTGATGCTATTAATTATGGAAATTTAAGTTTAGAAGAAGGCGATGCTGTTGATTTAGAATTAGTAGAAAATGGTTATTACATTTTAAGAAGTAATGGTGATATTACTGAATTTGGAGATGCTTTAGATTATGGTCATATAATAAATGGAGAGAAATTTATTGATATGGGTATTAGTGAGAGAGGTTATTACTTGTTGACAGAACAAGGTAATATTTATACATATGGTGATGCAAAAGATTATGGAATTTTAAATATAAATAAGAAATTTGTTGATTTTGAGTTAACAAGAACTGGAAAAGGTTATTATATTTTAGATGAAAATGGGGAAGTTTATACATATGGTGATGCAAAAGATTATGGAAGTTTAAATCTTGATAAAAAGATTGTTAGCATGGCTACTACAATGACTGGAAAAGGTTATTATATTTTAGATAAAGATGGAAGAGTTTATAATTTTGGTGATGCTATCAATTATGGGAGTTTATTAAGTGAAAAAAGTATTTCTAAGGTGATAAAAGTTACACCAACAGGAAAAGGATATTATATATTGGATACTAATGGTGGGTTACATGCTTTTAATGATGCAATTGGTTATCATGGTCCATTTGATGTTGAAAAATATATTATGGTTGATTTAGAAGTTGCACCATAACTATTTCTTTTTAAAAAAAGATAATATAAACATAACAAAAACTATTGCTAAAATAATAGATGCTACTAAAAGACCAAATATTAACAATATTACTAAAATTAAAGGAAAAATTATTGTAATTATAATTCTATATTTTAATTTTATAACTTTATGACCAAAGATTTGAATATTAGATAGTTTAACAAAAATAAAAATAGCTAGCAAAATAAATACATAGATTAATATTTTTTCTAATAAAGTTAAATGTATTTGTACCATTTTATTGAATATATTTTGATTTATACAAAACTATTTAAATATGTTATTATTAAATGGTATTATGCAAAAGAGGTTATTTTTTGTTATTGTAGGGTTGTTATTATTTAGTATAGGTGTTAGTGCAATTGAAGTAGGATTACTTGAACCAAGTGATAATACAGTTAATACAACTTCTAATAAAATTATTTTTAAGTGTGTTGGTGCTGGTGAAACTTTAAGTACTTTAACTTTAATATTTAATACTGGATATGCTTGGTATCCTATAGAAACTAAATCAGCAAATAATTTTGAAGCAGTAAATTTTATTTATGAAATTCCAGCAAATGGTGTTTATAAATGGAATTGTATGGCTAAAAATACACAAAATCAAGTTTTTTATGCGATTAGTAATTATACATTAACAATTTCTAAAACAAATAGCCCTCCTGTTTATCCAAATCCAAGAACAGCTAATACATATATTCAAAATATAACATGGAATAAAAATGAAGCTAAAACTAATGTTTGTAGTTTAGATTATTATTTCTATGATCCTGAAAATGATTTGTTAACTTATAGTACAAGTGGTAACTTAAATATTCAAGTTAATATTGATTCTATAACTCATTTAGTTAGTTTTTCACAACCAAGCAATTGGTTTGGTATTGAAAAAGTAACATTTATTGCAAGTGATGGTAAATCTAGTACAAGCTCTAATCAAATTACTCTAACTGTTGTTGATACGGGTTCTTCACAACAGCAAAATCAAAGTTCTACAAATCAAAGGCCACAATTTACTGATGTAATACCTAATCAGACAAAATATAAAAATGGTGGATCATGGAATTTAGATTTAGGAGATTATGCCACTGATGATAAGGATAGTAAAGACCAATTAACATGGAGTATTTCTAATGTAGATACTAGTTTGTTAGAAGCTGTGGTTAATAATGATAATAAAAGGATTAATTTTACACCAAAGAAAGACAAAGTTGGTAATGATACTATAACAATAACTGTAAAAGATACTGGTAATTTAAGCGCAAGCCAGCAAGTTTCAATTTTTATTTTAGATGATACAACAAGTGGAAGTAGTTCTAATCAAAGTAATTCTAGTGAAGAAATTATTAAAGAAGAAAATTTTCCACCTGATATAAATAATATTTTACCAGACAATACTAAGAATTTAACTTTATCAGAAGAGCAAGTATTTAGAGTAAGTGCATCTGATCAAGATAATGATAAAATAAATTATAGATGGTATTTAGATGATAGTGAATTAAAGGATCAGATAATGAATACATATGTATTAGATCCAACTACATTAAGTAATGGTGCACATACATTAAAAATTAGTGTGAATGATGGTAAATCTACTATAAGTAAAACATGGAACTTGGAATATTCACCAAATAATGCAAGTTCTCAAACTAAAACAATTGAGAATAAAACTTTTTTAGCTAGTACTGGATCACAAATAACAGGTAAGACTACTGCATTTAAAGATAGAATAACTGGTAGTTTTGTAAATGTAAAAGATTTTGTAGTTAAATGGAAAACACCATTTATAGTTGGTGGGTCTATAATTGCTTTATTAATAATATTTATATTAGTGAGAATTATTGTTAGAAAAAGATCAAATGATTTTATGCCTAAAATAAAGAGTAATGGAATATATACACCTAAGAAATTTGAAGATAAAACAACCATAATACCCTTAAAAGATGAGCCAAAAAATGGATTTAAGAGGATTTAGTAAATTATGATTTCTACTAAGAAATTAAATGATATAAAAAAAATTTTAAGTAAAGCTCAAAAACCTTTATTTTTCTTTGATGATGATGAAGATGGATTATGTAGTTATTTATTACTCAAAAAACATTTTGGTAAAGGTGAAGGCGTTTTTGTTAAAGGTACATTGGATATTAATTATATAAATAAAGTTGATAATTATAAACCCGACTATATCTTTATTTTGGACAAACCAGTTATAACTCAAGATTTTATAGATGAAGTAAATGTTCCTATAATATGGATTGATCATCATCCACCAATTAAATTAAAAGGAATAAGATATTACAATCCAAGGATTAAAGATTTTAATGATAGGAGACCTGTATCTTACTGGTGTTATAAATTAGTTAAGGATAATTTATGGATTGCTACTACAGGATGTGTTGGAGATTGGTTTTTACCAGATTTTAGTAAAGATTTTAGTAAAGAGTATAATGATCTTTTATCTTTATTTGTAAAAGAACCTGGCGAGGCTTTATTTAGAAATAAGATTGGTGAATTGTGTAAGATATTTAATTTTATTTTAAAAGGAAAAAATTCAGATGTTAAAAAATGTTTAGAATATTTAGAGGAGATTGAAAGTCCTTATGAAATTTTAAATAAAACTACTTTTAAAGGTAAATTTATTTATGATAGATTTGAACAAATAAATAAGCATTATAAAATTCTTTTAGAAAGAGCAATGAATACAGAGATAAAGGATAACATTTTATTATTTAGTTACTCCAGTAAAGAATATAGTTTATCTAATTTTTTGTCTAATGAATTAATATTTAACTTTCCAGATACTTTAATTATTGTTGCTAGAGAAAAAGATGATTATGTAAGATTAAGTTTGAGATCAACTACTTATATATTACCTAAAATGATTGAAAAAGCATTAGTAGGTGTAGATGGTTATGGGGGTGGACATGAGCATGCTTGTGGTGGAAATGTAGCTAAAAAAGACTTTATTAAATTCATAGAATCAATTAAAGAGCAAATTAAGAATCAAAAATAATTCTTGCATCGACTATTGTTGCTTGTTTTTCATCCACAATAAGAGGGTTAATATCAAGTTCTTTTATTTTTGGATATTTTTTAGCTAATTCAGATGTTTTAATCAAAATTTGTTTTATTGATTTTATGTTAACAGGTTTTTCACGGTAACCTTTTAGTATTGGATAGCCTTTGATTTCTTGTATCATAGAATCTGCTTCTTGTTCTGTTATTGGACATATTCTAAATGATATATCTTTTAGTATTTCTGTAAATATACCACCTAAACCAAATGCTAAAACATGACCAAAAGTTGGATCTTTTTTTAAACCTACTATTATTTGTTTACCATCACAGAATTTTTGTACCAAAATTTTAGGTTTTTTAACTTTAATTTTCATTAATTCATTATATGCTTCTTTAATGTCTTTTTCTTGTAAGTTTAATTTAATTGCGCCAATATCTGTTTTATGTAAAACTTCTTGTGATGATAATTTTAAAGCTATAGGATAACCTAAATCTTTAGAGTATTTTATTACTTCATTTAAATTATTAGCTAATTTCCTTTTTACAATTGGAAATGAGTTTTTTTCAAGGAAATCTTCAGCCTCTTTTTCAGATAGAACTTTTTGCATGATAATACTAAAATGTAAAACTATTTAAATTTTATTTTTTAGAGTAAGGATATGGATTTACTAGAAAAGGCTAATAGAGTGTATTTAGATAATTTTAAACCAGAAATTTGGTTTGGTAGATGTATCTTTCTTAGTTGGTATTGTGATGTTGGTACTTGTAAATTTTGTTTTAGAAGTACTCAGAAGAGTAGAATTAAGCACGCAGAGAATGCTAGAAGGAGCATTTCTTCAATATTAACAGAAGCATTGTTATGTAAAAATTTTGGATGGAGGATTGAGTTTTTAACCGGAGGTTATAGAATTTTTCCAATTGATGATTTAGTTAACATAACCAAATTGGTTAGTGAGGTTTATGGAGAAAAAATATGGTTAAATCTTGGAGTTTTAGAGAAACAAGATCTAGAAAAATTTAGACCTTACATAGAAGGCATTGTTGCATCTATTGAGACTATAGATGAGGATTTACATAACACAGTTTGTCCAAATAAACCTATTAAACCTTATGTTGAGATGTTAAAAAATTCTAGAGGCTTAAAGAAAAGCATAACTATTGTTATTGGTTTGGGTGAAAAAAAAGAAGATATTAAGCTACTACATGATTTTATTGCCAAAAATAAATTGGATAGGATAACATTTTATGCTTTAAGGCCAATTGCTGGAACAATATATACCAAAGGTCCTAGTACTGAAGATTATTTATACTGGATTGCTGAAACAAGAATAAAATTTCCTAAGCTAGAAATAATAGCTGGAACCTCTGCAACAAGGGTTAATGAAATCGATTTAGTACTAAAAGCTGGAGCAAATGCTATCACTAAATTTCCAGCTACTAAAATGTTTAATTCTAATGAAGCAAGAATTATAGAAGAAAAAATTAGAAAAGCTAATAGGACTTTTACAAGTACATTAACCAAGCTTCCAAAGGTAAATTGGAATAAACAAATAGATAAACTTAAATTAGATAATAATTTAAAGGATCAAATAAGACTAAAATTAAATGAGTATTTAGAGGTGATGGGGAGATTAAGAAATTAATACTATTAATCTTGCTTTTTATAATTCCAGTTGTTTTAGCAGAGCAAGAATATTTTCTTTATAAGGATATTGATTTAAATTTTCAGTTATCATCAGAGTTAGATTTAAAATATACTGTTGCTAGCCCTAAAATAAATTATGTTAAATCTTCTATTGCATTATTTCCTAGAGAAGACTATAGACAAACTATTTTAGATTTTAAAACAAACTCAGACCCTGATGCTACTATAACTAAAGATGGAAATTTAGTATATGAGTGGGTTGAGCCTAGTGAAAAAATATTAAAATTTAGTTTAAATTCTAGAGTAAAAAGTTATAATGATTTTAAAAAAATTGGAGATAAAGTTGATTTTCCTGTTTTTGATGATGAATACAGTGAATATACAAAAGAAACTAAATATATAGATATCAATCAAGATATTATAGATAAAGCAAATGAGCTAGTCAAAGGAGAAAATGATGAGTTTAAGGCTACTTTTAAATTAGCTGAATGGGTAAGAGGAGATGTAAAATATGATTTAAATACATTAACAGCAGAAGCTGTTCAGAAAAGTAGTTGGGTTATGAAAAATAGAAAAGGTGTTTGTGATGAGATAACTAATTTATTTATCTCAATGTGCAGATCTGTTAATATACCAGCTAGATTTGTTTCTGGTGTTGTTTATTCTAATATAGATAATAGTTTTGGAAATCATGGCTGGGCTGAAGTTTATTTTCCTAATTATGGATGGGTTCCATTTGATGTTACTTTTGGTCAATATGGGTGGTTGGATGCTACTCACATAAAACTAAAAGATTCTAAAGATTCTGGTGAGCCATCTGCTGAATATAGCTGGAGGTCTAATGGATTACAAGTTGATGCTAAAAAACTTAAAATTAGTACTAGTATAATTACAACTGGTGATAATGTTGAACAATTAATCTCTTTAAAAGTAGAACCTGTTGAAAAAGAAATTGGATTTGGAAGTTATGTTCCTGTAAGAGTTACAATTGAAAATTTAAAGGATTATTATGTAAGCTCAAGCATATTTTTAACAAAAGCTCCTGGTTTAATTGGTACAAATTCCAAAACAGTTTTATTGAAACCTAATGAAATTAAACAAGTATATTGGATAATATCAATTCCAGAAAATTTAGATAAAAATTATATCTATGATGCTGCTATTGAAGTTAGAAGCTTATATGGTGATTATTCATTATCCCAAATAAAATATTCTAGTAAATATAAAAAATATAGCCTAGAAGAAGCACAAGATTTTGTTGATATATTTAGTGAGAGAGATTCTAAAATAATTTTTACTAATCTAAATCTAAATTGTAGTAGTGATAAAAAAATATATTATGTGAATGAGACAGCTTACATTAATTGTGTTATTAAAAATGAGGGTAATATAGAACAAGATAAAATTAATATTTGTTTAGATTATAACTGTGAAAAAATAGATTTGGGAATCTCTCAGCAAAAAAATGTTAACTTTAATTATACAATAATAAAAAATAACCCTATTAAAATAAGTGCTGAGAATAGCAAGATGATAAAAGATTATAATTTGAATGTTAAAATAATTAAAATCCCTGAGGTTTATATATCAAATATAACACCAAAAGCTGTAAACTATAAAGATAACGTTGATTTATATATCATTCTAAATTCTGATGATTATGTTAGTGATATTAAATTAAATAGTAAACTTGGTAATATGGATATAGATTATTTAGAGGGTAGTCAAGAAATTCATTTTAATGTTAAAGGTAAAGAATTGATTAATGGTGTCACTTTTGATATTATTTATAAAGATGAAGCTGGTAAAGAATATACTAAAAAACAAAAAATTGACATTCAAGTTTTGAGTTTACCTTGGTACAAAAAACTTTTAAGTTTAATATGATTTACCTATATAAGCAATATAATTTGCATCTTTATTGCAAATTATACATTTTTTACCTTTAAGATTTGATTGTTCTGGAGGTATATTTAGAACTTTTGCACCACCAGTTTTATCTTTTAGATTATCTTCACATTCAATATTTGAACATAATGGAGCTAAAACAATTTTATTATTATTAATTAATTTTAATGTATCTTTGAGATTATTTGCACTAATTATATTATCTTTCATTAATTTTTCTGCAGATTTATATAATTCTTTTTGTATTTCATCTAGTAATTGTGGAATAACCTTTTTTAATTGAGATATTTTAACTTCT
>JAPLZO010000047.1 GCA_026394995.1 Candidatus Woesearchaeota archaeon
TTCTCCTTTAATAATATGTATTGGTGAAAACAATATAGTAAAGGGTCTTGATGAATTTTTAATAGACAAAGAAATTGAAGATTATACAGTTGATTTACCAATAGAAAAAGCATTTGGTCCAAAAGACCCAAAACTAATGAAAATAGTTCCAAGTAATATTTTTAAAAAACAAAAGATTACTCCTTTTCCGGGCTTACAGATTAATTTTGATGGTATTATTGGAACAATAATAACAGCTGGTTCTGGTCGTGTTATAGTTGACTTTAATCATCCATTAGCAGGCAAAGAACTAATTTATGAAATTAAGATTAAACGTTTAATAACCGATACAAAAGAAAAATTAACAAGCATATTAAAGCCATTATCAAACAAAGATATTGAAATAAAACTTGAAAATAATATAGCTAGTATTAATCTAAAAATCAATGAACAAATCCAACAACCTTTAATTAATAAAATTAAATCATTGATTCCTGAAATAAAAGATATAACATTTATACAAAAGAATAATTAACTTTAAATACTAATAAGATAATTTAATCAAAATGGAAAAAATAATAGAGGAAGCATCAAAGAGGTTAAATAAAGAGCGTGAACATATATATAATCCAGCAGATGAAGAACTCGAATTATTACTATCAAAACAAAAAGCAAAAATAAAAGTTGTTGGTACAGGTGGAGCTGGTAATAATACAATTAATCGTATTTCTGAAGTTGGTGTTACAGGCGCTGAAACAATAGCCATGAACACTGATGCTCAAGATTTATTATATACAAATGCTGATGTTAAAATTTTAATTGGAAAAGAAATAACTCATGGCCTTGGAGCAGGTTCTATTCCTCAAGTAGGAGAAGAAGCAGCTCGTGAATCAGAACATGAAATTAAATCAAAATTAAATGGTGCTGATATAGTCTTTATTACATGTGGTCTTGGTGGTGGAACAGGTACTGGTAGTGCACCAATAATAGCAGAACAAGCAAAAAAAGTAAATGCTTTAACAGTTGGTATTGTAACCTTACCTTTTAATATGGAAGGCCAAAGAAGATATGAAAATGCAATAATTGGTCTCGAAAAACTTGAAAATGTTGTAGATACATTAATAGTTATTCCTAATGATAAATTATTAGAACTAGCACCTGACTTACCATTACAAACAGCATTTAAAGTTGCAGATGAAATTTTAACAAATGCAGTAAAAGGTATTTCAGAACTTGTAACAAAAGCCGGTTTAGTTAATTTAGATTTTGCTGATATTAGAGCTGTAATGGGTCGTGGTGGTGTAGCCATGATTGGTGTTGGTGAATCTGATACAGAAAATCGTGCAGTAGAAGCAGTTCAAAAAGCAATTAATAATCCACTGCTTGATGTTGATATTACAGGAGCTAATGGAGCTTTAATCAATGTATCAGGTGGTCCTGATATGACCCTAGAAGAAGCCAAAAAAGTAGTTGAAACAGTTTCTGAAAAACTTGATCCTGATGCAAGGATAATATGGGGGGCTCAAATTTCTGAAGATTTAGCTCATACAATAAGAGCAATGTTAATAGTAACTGGTGTTAATTCACCTCAAATATTTGGCCCTAAAATGAAAGTTTCTCAAAAAGCTAGAAAAGAAATAGAAGATGAGTTAGGCATTGATTTTATAAGCTAAATTCTTAATTTAACCAAAAACTATATATATTTATTTTAATTGTATTCTTATATATAATTATTATAAAAAAGAGAAGAGGTGGTAAATATTAAGAATAGATCAATCATTCTATTAACTTTTCTATTTTTATTTGTGGGTTTTATAACAACTGGTACTTCCATATTTAATGGCTCTACTGGTGAAGTTACTACTAATATTAACGCTTGTACACCAAATTGGCAATGTACTGCATGGAGTGCCTGTACAAGAAATATGCAATATAGACATTGTAGTGATAAAAACATTTGTGGAACAACATTTGGAAAACTTTCCACATCACAATATTGTTCATCACCTAATCCTGGACCACCTGTACCAACAACTAATACAGCAACATCAGGAACTTCAGCATGTACATCTGGGTATAAATGTTATAGTACAAAATATGTAGGATATCAAAATGCAGATTGTACATGGAATGGCCTAAATTATTGTAGTAGTGGATGTTACAATGGAGGGTGTATATAAAAACTAACCAGGACCTCTTTATAGGTCCTAAAACTTTTTTCTTTTCCTATTTTGTTTTCCCGAGACTTTTTCTAAAAGGCTCTTAAAAATCCAAAAATTTAAAAAGCCTTTATTTTATTGTTCTATTCATGATTAATAGTACAACATCCAAACTAAAAAATTTTATACAAGAATGTGTACGTGTATTAAAAGTTACCAAAAAACCAAATAATGAAGAACTTAAAATAATAGTTAAAATATCTGGTATGGGTATTTTAATAATAGGTATAATAGGCTTTATAATACAAATGTTATGGGAATTTTACAGATAAAATGATATTTACATTAAGAACAACTGCAAATCGTGAAGATCAAGTATTAGATTTCATTAGTTCTCATGTTCAAAAGAAAAAATTAGATGTATACTCTTTAATAAGACCTCATGGTTTACGTGGTTATATTTTTATAGAAGCTAGAGATAAAAGTTCAGCAGAAGAATCTTTCCATGGAGTTCCTTATGCTCGTGGTTTATTACCAAATACAATTGAATATAAAGAAATAGAACATATGCTAGAACAAGTTAAAGTTCAAGTTAATATTCAAAAGAGTGATATCGTTGAAATTATTTCTGGTCCATTTAAAAGAGAAAAAGCAAAGGTAACTAGAATAGATCAAGCAAAAGAAGAAGTTATAGTTGAATTATTAGAAGCAGCTGTTCCTATTCCAATAACAGTAAAATTAGATGCAGTAAAAGTTATTAGACGTGAAGAAGAAGAGAAGGGAAATGAGTAAAAAAGAAAAAATTGAATTACTTGTAGAAGGCGGTAAAGCCGTTGCTGGTCCTGAAGTAGGTCAAAAACTTGGTCCATTAAAAATTAGTATTCCAGATGTTTTATCTAAAATAAATGAAAAAACTTCTCCTTTTAAGGGAATGAAAGTTCCTGTTAAATTATTTATAGATGTAAAAACAAAAGATGTTGAAATTCAAGTTGGAACTCCTCCTGTTTCAGAATTAATAAAAAAAGAATTAACTTTAGAAAAAGGTTCTGGTACTCCAAATAAAGAAAGAGCAGGTAATATCTCAATAGAACAAGTAATTAAGATTGCTAAAATGAAAAAGGATTCAATGTTTGTAAATGATCTAAAAGCAGCTGTAAAAAATGTTATTGGTTCTTGCAATTCAATGGGTGTTTTAGTTGAAAGTATTCCAGCTAAAGAATTTGTAAAAAAAATAGATTCATATAATGATTACATAAAACAAGAAAAAACAGAAGTTTCTAAAGAAAAATTAGATAAATTAAAATTTGATTTAGAGGAACATCAAAAAGTCTATAAAAAAGAACAAGAAAAAATTAAAGCTCTTGAAGAAGCTACTACTCCTAAAACTGAAGTTCCAGCAGCTGAAGCTAAGAAAACAGAAGAAAAAGGTAAAGCTCCTGCTAAAGCTGAAACTCCAGCAGCTGAAGTTAAAAAAGAAGTTCCTAAAGAAGAAAAGAAAAAATAAATTTCTATTAGCCAACAATAAATTTATAAATCATATTCATAATAAATTACCTATAATCACTTGGGGTTATGGGGTAGTCTGGTCTAGCCTTTCCGCTTTGGGAGCGGATGACCCAGGTTCGAATCCTGGTAACCCCATTTTATTAAAAACAAAAGCTTTTTAAAATAAAAAAAACTAATCTTACAAATGTCAAAAACAAAAAAAGTTGGATCTACAGGGCGTTATGGTACACGTTATGGAAAAACCATAAGAACCAAAGTATTGGAAGTAGAAAAAAAACAAAGAAAAAAGCAAAAATGTCCTCATTGTCTAAGATTCAAAGTTAAAAGAGTAGCTCCAGGAATTTGGTTATGTAAAAAATGTAATGTTAAATTTGCTGGAAAAGCTTATTACGTCTAAAATGTCATTATACAAATGTTTTAATTGTGGAAAAAAGATAAAAGAAGATTATCTAAAGAAAAAAGTAAGATGTCCTTATTGTGGCTCTAAAATACTATTTAAACCAAGAACAATATCTACTAAAGTAAAAGCAAGATGAAATTAACAAAAGAAACTGAACAAAAAATAGCTGAATTACAATTGCTCGAGCAGAATTTGCAAAATTTTATTTTACAAAAACAAACTTTCCAAGCTCAATTTTTGGAAGTAGACAATGCTCTAAACGAGCTTAACAATAGCAAGGAAGCTTATAAAATAATAGGTCCTATAATGGTTCACTCTACTACAGAAGAATTAAAAAAAGATTTAAATTCTAAAAAAGAAATACTAAATTTAAGAATCAAAAATATAGAAAAACAAGAGGATAAACTAAAAGAAAAAGCAGATTCTATTCAATCTGAAGTATTAAAACAAATTAAAAAATGATATCTCCAGAAATTTTAGAAAATTTGTCGCAAATAGAACAAGATTCAACTGTTCCTAAGAATATAAGATTTAAAATAAAAGCAGCTATTAATGCTTTACAAGAAGAAAAAGAAATATCACTAGATCTTAGGATTAACAAAGCATTACAAGAGCTAGATGATCTATCAGATAACCCCAACATACCTGTTTACACTAGAACGCAGATATGGAATGTTGTGAGTCTCCTAGAGTCCATTAAATAGAAATCTTTATATATGAATTATTGTTCATTAAATAAATAATAACATGGTGAAAAAATGAGTGCATTTTCAAAAATAAAAGAAAAATTATTTGGAATTTCTTCAGGTTATAGTGAATATCCCGAGGAAGACTATGTAGAAATTGATACAAAAAAAGATGTTGGAAAAAGATCTAAAATTCTTGTTAAACCTTTTATCATCGAAGAATTTGCAGATATAAAGGAAACTCTAGATGCATTAAGAGAAGGTTACACAATTGCCTTAATAAATATTAGACCACTAAAAGATAAAGATGTTATTGAACTTAAAAGAGCAGTTAATAAAATCAAAAAGACATGTGATGCTATCGAGGGAGATATAGCTGGTTTTGGCGAAGATTGGATTGTAGTAACACCATCATTTGCACACATTTACAGAACTACTGATACAGAAGAAGTAGCAGAGAAGTAGAAAATCTTTTAAATGTATTTCTTATAATTTTTATCATGGAAAAGCTAGAAAAACAGTTATGTCCTTTTTGTAACACTAAAAACTTAACTTTAACACAAGTAGAGGAAGATATTCCTTATTTTGGTAAAGTTTTTATTTTTTCAATGGCATGTTCTAATTGTAATTACTCTAAATCAGACGTTGAATCAATAGATAGAAAGGATCCTTCTCGCTATATAATCGAAATCAATTCAGAAGAAGATTTAAAAATTCGTATTGTTAAATCATCAGAAGCTACAATTAAAATTCCTCAATTAAGAATGTCTATGACTCCTGGACCTGCTTCTATAGGTTTTATATCAAATATTGAAGGTATTTTAAGTAGATTTGAAAAAATTATTGAAGATGAATACAAAGATTCAGAAGATGATGAAACAAAGAAACATGCTAAGAATTTATTAAAAAAGATAAGAAAAATTAAATTGGGTGATATTCCATTAAAGATAATTATAGAAGACCCTTCTGGTAACTCAGCTATTATATCACAAAAAGCAAAAATAGAAAAATTAAAAAAATAAATAAAATTTATTTAGTATGTGGATTTTGATATCCAGGTGGAACATTCCAAGGTGCTTTGCCCATAGGTTGATTGTCTCTTCCTTTCATCCTTTCTGCTCGTTGCTCCCAAGTTTCTAGGTCTGGTAAAGGCATACCCTTAAAATCAGGATTTTGTTCACCAACAGTGCTTAAATCTTGTGATTTATAAAGACCACTTCTAGTAGGTATATAAGATCTATTTGAATATGCTTTATTTCTAAGTTCTCTTGATTCTTGTATCATTTGTTCCATTTTTTGTTGATTATAACCAGAATTTGGTGTAATACAACCAGAAAATGTAGATATACCTATTAAACCAACTAATCCTAATATTTTACCTTTATTTTTTAATGATTGTAACATTTTGAAATACCTCCTTTTAAGATATGTTTGATATATATTCTTTAGTATATAAATCTTTCTATTTATAACTACTCATTAGTAGTTAAATATAATAGAAAGTTATTTATTAAAAGTACCTTGAAATTTAAATATGAAAATATTACATATCCCAGCCACATTAGAATTAGATTTAAATGAAATTAAAAATATAAAATTACAAGGAAAAATAGGTTTAGTTACTACAATACAATATTCTCATCATTTAAAGAACATCAATAAAATAATAAAAAATTCAATTATAGTTGGTTATATTTTAGGTTGTGATATTTCAAATGCCAAAAAAATAGCTAACAAAATAGATTCATTTTTATTTATTGGTACAGGTAAATTTCACCCTATAAAACTAGCATCTGAATTAAATAAACCCGTCTATATTTTCAATCCAGAAACCAATAATTTATACCAAGTATCCCAACAAGAGATTAATGAAGTCAAATCAAGGAAAAAGGGCTCTTACATAAAATATCTAAATGCAGAAAAAATAGGTCTTCTAATATCTCTAAAACCAGGTCAATATAACCTAAATAAAGCTTTACAATTCAAGAAAAAATCAAAAAAACAAAGTTATTTATTTCTATTTAACACTCTTAACACTCTAGAATTAGAAAATTTTCCACAAATACAATCTTGGGTTAATACAGCCTGTCCAAGGATTGAATACAAAAATATTATAAATATAGAAGATTTACAATAAAAAAATGATATCTATAGATGATTTAGCAACATTTTGCAAAAGACGTGGTTTTATTTATCCTTCTAGCGAAATATATGGTGGCTTTTCTGGATTCTGGGATTTTGGTCCATTAGGTGTCGAGTTATTCAATAATATAAAACAAAATTGGTGGAAATATTTTGTTAATACAAGAAAAAACATGATTGGAATTGATGCAAGTATTATATCTCATCCAAAAACATGGATAGCATCTGGGCATGTTACAAGTTTTAAAGATATTGCTGTTGTATGTAAAAAATGTAAAAAAGCAACAAAAATTGATAAATCTGAACTAGAAAAAGTTAAATGTGAATGTGGTGGCGAATATGAATCACAAGGAGAATTTAATTTATTATTTAAAACGAAAGTTGGAGCTTTAGATTCACAAGACGCTTATTTAAGAGGTGAGACCGCTCAAGGTATGTTCTTAGATTTTAAACAAATAGTCAATACTACTAGAGTTAAATTACCTTTTGGAATTTCTCAAATAGGAAAATGTTTTAGAAATGAAATTGCTCCTCGTGATTTTTTGTTTAGAAGTAGAGAATTCACTATAGGAGAATTTGAATTCTTTATACACCCTGAGGAAAATAGATGTGATTTACTTGATAAAAAACATCTTGATGTAGAATTTATATTCCTAAATGCAGAAACCCAAATTAAAGGAAAAAATGAATTTAAAAAAATAACAATAGAAAAAATGCTAAAAGAAAATAGATTAGAAGAATGGCATGCTTATTGGTTAGCAGAACAAATTTTATGGTTCAAAGAACTTGGTTTAAATATAGACAAATTAAAGATTAGAGAACATACTAAAGATGAACTTTCACATTATTCCTCAGCAACATTTGATATAGACTTTGAATATCCTTTTGGAAGTAAAGAGGTAGCAGGAAATGCTAATAGAGGACAATATGATTTAAAACAACACATCAAAGAAAGTAAAGAAAAACTCGAAATTTATGATGAAGAAACCAAGAAGAGTGTTATTCCTAGAGTTATAGAACCTACTTTTGGTATGGAAAGAGTATTTTTGGCTATAATAGCTGATGCTTATAATTATGATAAAAAGCGTGAAAATATAGTTTTACATTTAAATCCAAAATTAGCTCCAATTAAAGTAGCAATTTTTCCTTTATTATCAAATAAAAAAGAGTTAACTAAACTATCTCAAAAAGTATATGATGATCTAAAAGAAGATTTTGTATGCAATTACGATGAATCTGGTTCTATAGGAAAAAGATATGCTCGTAATGATGAAGTTGGAACACCATATTGTATAACAATAGATTTTGATTCTATAAAGAAAAAGGATATTACAATTCGTGATCGAGATAGTACAAAACAAATACGTGTTAAAATTAAAGATTTAAAAAATGTTCTAGAAAGATTATTTAATCAAGAAATAAAATTTGAAAAAGCAGGTAAAACAATAAACACCCGAGTTAAATGACATGGTTCACAAAAACACTAAAAAAATTCTTTGAGTTAGATAGATTTGATTTTAATAATATTACCTTAAGTAAAAATGTAGTTGATACAATGATAGAATTTGCAAGAACAGCTTATCCTAATGAATTTATTGCTTTCTTACAAGGAAAAATTGAAAATAAAACTCTAAAAATAAACTCTTTAATGTATCAACATTTTCAATCATCTCATACTTCTGCAGCATTAAAAGCAATTCTACAGCCCTTAACAAATGCTGTTGGTTCTGTTCACTCTCATCCAAGTTATTCTAATAATCCATCTCAAGAAGATTTAAGATTTTTTAATAAAAACCCAGGAATTCATTTAATTATTTGTCAACCATTCAATATTGAAAACATTGCTGCTTATGATTATCAAGGAAAAAAATTAAACTTTAAGATAATCTAAACTTTTATAAACACATTTTATTTAAAATGTTTCTATGGGCTCGTAGTCGACTGGTAAGACGTCCGCCTGGCTTGTGGGAGACAGCGGGTTCGATTCCCGCCGAGTCCATTTTAAATATGAATCAAAAAAGAGCATTAAAACAATTAAGAGAATTAAAAAAACTAGGTTCTAAATTAAGATTAGCTGCACAAGGTTGGCATAAACCATGGCAAATTTTAATTTCAACAATGCTTTCAGCAAGAACCAGAGATACAAAAACAATTGCAGTATCAAATGTTTTATACAAAAAATATCCTTCTCTAAAAAAATTAGCAAAATCTAATATTGATAACATTAAAGATATAATAAAACCTATTAATTATTATAAAACAAAATCAAAGAATGTTCTTAATTGTTCTAAAATTCTAATCAATGAGTATAATGAAAAAGTTCCTTTAGATATTGAACAATTATTAAAATTACCGGGTGTAGGCAGAAAAACAGCAAATATTTTTTTATCACAAATGGGTAAACAAACTATAGGAGTAGATACCCATGTATCATTTATATCACAAAAACTAGGATGGACTAAAAATAAAAAACCTTACAAAATCGAAGAAGACTTAAAAAGATTATTCCCTAAGAAATATTGGAAACAAGTAAATTTAATTCTAGTTAGATTTGGTCAAACATATAGTAAAAATAAAAAAGAAGAAATATTAAAAACTATAAAAAAAGTGATATAATTATGAAGAATAAAAGATTATTGATACTCTTAGCTATTATTTTAACAATAATCATAATAGTAAGTTTAAGTCCTCATTATTTTGGTTCAATTATAAAACAAAATATTAAAAAGCATGGTTATTTAGCAATATTTGTTTTTACTTTTCTTTCTGATTTTATTGACCAACCACTAGGTCCAGATATTGTTGCAATTATTGGTCTTTATTTTAAATTAAGCATCGTATTTATTTTCCTATCTTCTTTATTAGGAACTTGGTCTGTTAGTTTGGTTAATTATTACCTTGGAAAAAAAATTTTATCTAACAGCATAAATGATATGCATAGCTCTAAAAAATATAAAAAATCTTATTATCTTATACATAAATATGGTGAATATGGCCTATTTTTATCAGCTGCTTTACCAATAGTTCCCTATACAATTTGCACATGGTTTGCTGGAGCTTTTAAAATGAAATTAAGAAACTTCTTTTTTTATGGTATGTTGCCTAAAGTAATCAAAACGGGTTTAATTTTATTAACATTTTATTTTATATACAATAAATTGTTATAAAAAGATTAACCAAAAAATAATTTATATAAATTATATATATGGTCTTTATAATTGTTCAATAGATTAAATGCATTTTCTTTATAGAGTTTAAAGCTCTCAATACTACTATTTAAAATAATATAATATTCAGGATATATTCCTTTTACAGAATCACCTAAAATCCTAATAGTTTTTGTTATAGTCCCTATAGGAATATGTTTTACTGTTTCTTCCTTTGTTTTTTCTAGTGTTTCTACAATTTTTTCTAAACTAATATTATCACCTTTTAGAAAAGTAATACATTCGATAAAACGTATCTTTATAAACATTTCGTTTTAATAAAAAAACAAAAATCTTTTATAATACACAATTTAACACTTAAAACAAGCCGATGTAGTTTAGTGGCTAAAACACCAGTCTCATAAGCTGGACATCGGGAGTTCGACTCTCCTCATCGGCATTAAAATATATCAACGCTTAATAAACTTTTAATGTGATCTCTTCTAATTCTAAACAAATCTTTTTTGTTCTTAACTTTGTTTAATATTTCAGAAACCTTATTTCCTGTTAATATTTTAGGTAAAATAACATAATCAGCTCCAGATTTATATAATTCTAAAGCTTGTTCAATATCATGAGCTGTGACAAATATCAAAGCTTTTTTATTTTCTCTTTTAACATGTTCAATTAAAAATAAACTATCTTCTTCATTTGGAATAGTAGAAATAACGACTTTAGCATTTTTTATATTAGCTTTTTTAAGAATTTCATAATTTATAATATCACCATATATACAAGGTGTTTTTCTTCTTATTAGTTTTTTAAGAACCTCAGGATTATAATCTATAACCAGAAATTTTTTCTTATTTTTTATAAAATCTTTAATAAACATACTTCCAGTTCTATGCCCACCAAATAATATTATATCATTTTTAACATTTTTTTCTAAATATTCCAATTTTTGTTCTGTAATTGCTATTTTTTCAAATGGAATTAATATATTCATGAATTTAGTATACAATTTATGATCATATTTGATAAAGTAAGATGTGATGGTAATACTTATAACAGCTAATAAAACAGTAAATGAAAACAAATCTTTAGAAATATGTCCTAATAATAAACCTAGTGATACTAATATTAAAGAAAATTCACTAATTTGACCTAATGACACAGCAGTTAAAAATGATGTCCTGTTCTCATATCCAAACAACTTTGTTAAAATAAATACTATAAATGGTTTTATTAGTATAACCAATAATAAAAAGTAGAGTAATGGTAACAACACCAAACTTGTTCCATCAAAATATAGTTGCATACCCAAACTGACAAAAAATAATAATGCAAAAAAATCTTTTAATGGTGAAACTTTTCCTATAATATCTAAATTATAAGGCAAACTTGCTAAACTTAAACCAGCTAAAAATGCCCCTACTGCTATTGAAAATCCAATAGAAACAGCCAATAACGAAAATAAAAA
Organism: Candidatus Woesearchaeota archaeon; assembly: GCA_026394995.1. Lineage (GTDB taxonomy): Archaea > Nanobdellota > Nanobdellia > SCGC-AAA011-G17 > JAPLZO01 > JAPLZO01. Next base: position 11,499 of record JAPLZO010000047.1, read on the forward strand.
ACATACACTTACAGCACATAAAAATAACAACTCTTGAGATTTAGCAGCATTTTTAAAAATTGAAGGTAAAAAGTACAAACTTAACAAAATAGCAACCAAAAATAAACCTAAACCTTTTACTAATGAAACACCTATAGTTAAGAATGAAAATTTATTAAATGTATTTAACAAAGATAATAACAATATTACTAATATGTCCTGAACTAATAACACCCCAAATATTATTCTACCATGTAAAGTATCTAATTCATTTTTATCAGACAATAATTTAACAACAATCATTGTACTACTAAAAGCTAAAATAAATCCAATGTAAACAGCTTCTATATTACTAAAACCAAAATACAAACTTCCATAATATCCTAAAAAGAAAGTACCTGCAACCTGTAAGATTCCTACAAAAGAAGAAACAAAACTTATCTCTTTTAGTTTTCTTAAATTTAACTCTAAACCAACTATAAACAATAGAAAAGCAATACCAATCTCAGATAAAGTACTTATTGTATCACTATTTTTTATTATTCCTAATCCAATTGGTCCTAACAAAATTCCAGCTAAAACATATGCTGGTATTATAGGTTGTTTTAGTATTCTAAACAAATACACAAAAATAGTTGCTATTATAAATATAACTATAATATCAAAAAATATACTGCTTGAAAAACTAGCTAAAGTACTCAATTAATACACCTCTTTTAATAAATATTGACTAAAGAATATATTTAAAGTTTTCTAGTTTAAAAATTTATAAATAAAAATAAAAAAGAAGATATTTTATTTAGTTTTCTTTAAAATAATCTCTATTGTAGATACTCTAACTTGTCTGCCTTCTTTGTTTTTGAATTCTTCACTATCTATCTTTATATCCTGTACACTAACTTGATTCTCTAAAAATCTCTTAGTTGCAACTTCTGCTATATCAACAGCTCTGCTTATGAATTTACCTCTTGCCTTTATCACTATCTCATTTGCGCTTTGTGTTGTAAACTGCATAACAACGCCTGTTACATAGTTCATAAAAGGTTTACCACCAATAAAAACTGTATGTTCATCGTCTCCCATCTTAAATGCCTCCTAATTCATTTTTTCTCTTGTTTTACTAGTCTGGTTGCATAACCAGCTATGATATTTCTTAGCTTTTTACTTGAAGTAATAAGTAATTCATCTACTACTCCTTTATTATGCTCAAAGTCATTCTTAAATCTATCTTTATGATCTTTGTACAATTTTAATGTAGTTCTTTTAATTAAAGTAGTTTTTATTCTTCCCATAATTACCTAGAAACTCTCTAATTAAAATAACCTATTTAAACCTTTCTAATATATAGATAAATCTCTGAATTCTATCTTTTTGATCAAAATAAGCTATTGGAACATCAATTTTCTCATGTAACTTGCAAATTCTAAAGTTACTAGGAATTATTTTTAAGAAATTTATAGAAACCTCTCCTTCATGAATCCTAAATCTAGGTACTACAAACACTATTTTATCTTTAACAATCTTATCAAGTTCTTTAAAAACACCAGCATATAAATTCTCCAATTCTATAGCCAGCATTTTAGCTTCATTAAAACTTAATAATTTCTTTAAATAAGGTCCTAAATAAGGTTCTGTTACAGCAACATCAATTTTTTTAACAAATTTACTTGCATTCCTAGAATCCACACTAAAAATTTGCCATTTTCCTTTATATTTATCACCTAACCATTTTAGATTTTCTTTGCATTGCATAACACTTTTTTCATCATTGTCTATTCCATAAACACTCATATCCATTAACAATGCTTCTTGTAATATAGTTCCAATACCACAAAATGGATCTAATAAACTAGATTTATCTTTAGCTCCACTTAAATTAATCAATATCTTAGCCAATCTTATAGAAATAACTTTTAATGGATCAAAATTAGGTCTTTTTTCATCTCTTTGTTTATACTCACCCGGATTATATACAGCTATAACTCTAGCCATTTTACTTTTGTAGACAATTAACTCTAAATCAACATTAACAGATTTGCTAGGCATTATTTGTATTTCATCTTGTTTGGGTTTAACATAAATAGCTTTTAGACCTTCTAACTTTAATTTTTCTTTTACATAATCCTTAATTTCATCTATATTATCATCATAACTTGTTATAGCATATCTTATTTTATTTTCTTTTCCTATATACAATTGTTTTTCTTCAAAAAATTCAGCTATTTTCAAAGTTCCACCTAAATCTCTAATCATTTTAGCAAAATCAATATCTTCTATTGAAAAAATAGCAAATTCTTTTGTATATTCAATTAAAGAATGTTCAATAAATCTTGCTTTTAAGTAACTTATTATCTCTAATAATGATAATTCTGGATCTCTTCCTAAAACAAAAAAATATTTTTTCATATTTTTTTAAAAATTAAATAGCCTTTCAATTCTTTATTAATATATTCTTGAGCTTTTTTACTTAATTCTCCATTACTTAAGAATAAAACAGGTAATTTTTTACTCTGGCCTTTATTATACACTAAACTTAAATCTCCTTCACTTATATTTTTCTTGTTTCTAGCAGCCAAATAAAAGTCCAATTTTCCCAATCCAGATGAAACTTTTACAATCATATCAATTTCTTTATTCTTCTTTATTATTTCCTCATTTATAATAGAAACATTGTTTTTATTTATGTAGTCATTAACTAGTTCATAGAAATTTTCTTCAGTTTTTTTAGCTTTTTTTACAGTTTTTTTCTTTTCACTAAATTTCTTAATAATTTCAGGCTCTTTGATTTCTATTTTTTCTTCTTCAATTTCAATTTTTGGTGTTTCTCTTATCTCAATTTTAGGTTCTTCTGTATGTTTATCTAAAAATATTTTAAATTCTTCATCTGTTATCAAATGCCATAACCATAACAAATGTTCCTCATTGTTTATTTTTTGTTTTAATGGAATAGCAAAATCTTTAATATTTCTCAAAGCAACTCTTATTGCTGGTGGACATTCTCTATCAAAAAGCACTTTATCTTCTTTTAATATATCATAAGCCTCTTTTTCTCTTTGAGGTAAATTATCATACAAAATACCTAGTTTACTTTCCTGACCTTTAACATAATAAACTGGGCTTCCACCAATTTTAGCATGACTTATTACAACTTCTTTTCTAGAAACCAGCTCAGAGAGAACAGCACTAGCATACATTATTTCTCTATTTATTATTTTACTAACATGAACTGGCAAAACAGGTCCATTTTTCTTTACATAATCTAAAACATAAGCTCTTAATTCTGACATAATTTAATTTTATTTTAGAAACTATTTAAGTTTTATTGTTCTATGGCCTTACCCATCTAACTTCATAGTAAGTAACATCGCCTTCATCATCAACTATAGCCAATAACAGTCTTTTCCTTGTAGAATGAGCAACCCTATTTTTAGCACTGAAATCATACCATGTTAAAGTTTCTCCTTCATTTACTGGAAAAACAATCCATTTAGCATGATCTTCTCCTGGTTTAATGCCTCTATCATAAACTCTAAAATCAGCCCCAAATTTCAAAGCAGTTTTGATTATATAACCTCTATTTCTAATATCTCTATAAACATGATATCTAACCCAAAAATTAGGCTCAACTTTTTTAGCTTTTTTTATATAGTCTTCTTGTTTAATTTTCTTATTTTTATTGTCAATTATATCCAATTTTTTCTTTTCCAATAAGTATAAACCTTCAACCAAAGAATATTGAATTTTACCTTCTTTTAACTCACCAAATCTACTCTGCTCATATAATTCTCTGCTTTCATTTGTTTCTTCAGCAAAAACTTTCTCTCTAGAAAAAACAGCTTTTATTCTATATTCACTCATATATAATGTTAAACATAAACTATTTAAAATCTTTTTGGTTTAGTATTACCAATGAAATTACAAAAAATTATGGTGATATCATTTTCAATAGCTGTATCCATATTTCTAGCATTATTATTTGTTTTTGAAGAAATACTAGAACCATTAGAAACTATCAACTTTGTATTATTTGGTTTTACCTCAGCATTTATAGCAATAGCAGCATCAATTTTGCTTTATAATACTAACAAATTAAAATTAAATTTTAATTTTGATAAAAAAATAAAGTCTCATATCATGAGCATACAAAAAATAAATGTAATTAAATTCTCATTAGTCGTTGCTCTATATGAAGGTTCAATATTTCTAATTATGTTCCTAACGCGCGATTTATTTCCTTTGAATTTAATAGGTAATATTTTATTTGGTATTATAGCTGGTTTTTTTGGAGCAGTAATAGCAACATTAATATACAATTTAATTTGTTTAAGATTTAAAGGAGTTGAATTCAAAATAAAATGAAAATAACTTTCCTAGGAACTTCATGTATGGTTCCTACAAAAGATCGTAATCATATTTCTATTTTGCTTAATTACAAAAATGAAAATATCTTAATAGATTGTGGTGAAAATACTCAACGCCAATTAAAAATAGCCAATGTATCTCCCACAAAAATAACAAGAATTTTAATCACACATTGGGATGGTGATCATGTTTTAGGCTTGCCTGGTTTAATACAAACTCTAGCAGCTAATGAATACAATAAAACTTTACAAATTTATGGACCAAAAGGATCTAAAGAAATGGTAAGTAATATGCTAAAAACTTATAACATGAAAGATAAAATAAAATTATCAGTTATTGAAGTTAAATCGGGAAATTTGAAGTTTTTGCCTATCTATAGCGCTCAAAAGTGCGAAAATAATGGCAATTTTTATGCCCGAATTAGTTGTTTGGATG
>JAPLZO010000002.1 GCA_026394995.1 Candidatus Woesearchaeota archaeon
ATTCTTTATGCAATGAAACAAATGGGATTGGAAAAAGGCATGACAAAAAAATGCGCAAGGATTGTTGGAGACACAATGGGTAAATTCCACCCTCACGGAGATATGGCTATTTATGGTGCATTAGTAAGAATGGCTCAAAATTTTTCTTTAAGATATCCATTAATCGATGGTCAAGGCAATTTTGGTTCAATCGATGGTGATTCACCAGCAGCTATGAGATATACAGAATCAAGACTATCAAAAATTGCACAAGAATTACTTTTAGACATAGAAAAAAATACAGTTAAGTTTGTTCCAAATTATGATAATTCAACAAAAGAACCTTTAGTTTTACCAGCTAAATTACCAAATTTACTAATTAATGGCTCATCTGGAATAGCAGTTGGAATGGCAACAAATATTCCACCTCATAATCTATCAGAAGTTATTGATGGAATTATTTTAATGATTGATGAACCAGAATGTTCTATATCAAAAATAATGGAAAAAATAAAAGGTCCAGATTTTCCAACAGGAGCTTACATTTACGGATCTTCAGGAATAAAAACAGCTTATTACACTGGTAGAGGAAAAATAATCTTAAGAGCAAAATCATCTATTGAAAATAATAAAATAATAATTACAGAAATCCCCTACATGGTTAACAAATCATTATTATTAGAAAATATAGCAGAACTTGTTAAAAATAAAGTTATAGAAGACATTTCTAATATTAGAGATGAATCAGATAGAGAAGGAATGAGAATTGTTATTGAAACGAAAAAGAATGCAAATGCTCAATTAATTTTAAACAAATTATTCAAACACAGTTCATTGCAAACAACATTTGGAATTATTATGTTGGCTTTAGTTGACAATGCTCCAAAAACTTTAAACTTAAAAGAGATAATAGAACATTACATAAAACACAGAATTCAAGTTGTTATATCAAGAACACAATTTGATTTACAAGAAGCACAAACAAAAGCTCATATTTTAGAAGGTTTAAAAATAGCTTTAAATAATATTGATGATGTTATTAAATTAATCAAATCATCTAAAGATCCTGTTTTAGCTAAATCATCTTTAATATCAAATTATTCTTTATCAGAATTGCAAGCTCAATCTATTTTAGAAATGAGATTACAAAGATTAACCTCTTTAGAACAAGAAAAAATAATAAAAGAACATGAAGAATTATTAAAATTAATTATTGAGTTACAATCAATACTTGATTCAAAACAAAGAATACTTGATATAATCAAATCTGAATTATTAGAACTAAAAAAATATTCCAATAAAAGAAGAACAGAAATAATAGAAGTTCATCAAGAATTTGAAAAAGAAGATTTAATTAAAGAACAAGACGTTGTTGTTATTACAACTAACTCTGGTTACATAAAACAAATTCCTTTAGCAGAATATAAACAACAAAAACGTGGTGGAAAAGGAATTACAACTATAGAAACAAAAGAAGAAGATATTGTAGAAAGTTTATTCATAACATCTAATCTAAACACTTTACTATTTTTTACAAACAAAGGAAAAGTTCATTGGCTAAAAGCATATGAAGTTCCTTTAACTTCTAGATATTCAAAGGGAAAAGCAATTATAAATTTATTAAATCTTGATAAAGATGAAAAAATAAATACAATTTTACCTATTAAAAAATTTGAAGAAGAATTATTTTTAACATTTGCAACAAAACAAGGCATTGTTAA
>JAPLZO010000021.1 GCA_026394995.1 Candidatus Woesearchaeota archaeon
TTATTAGTCCTTTACCAGATTTGATAAATATAACTCAAAATGAAATTCATAATGCTTTGTATAATTTATTAGATAATTTAATACAAGAGCATAAAACAACTTTAATATTTACTAATACAAGAGCTGGAACAGAAAGAGTTGTTCATCATTTAAAAGAAAAATTTCCTCAAAAATATACAGAAAATATAGGTGCTCATCATGGTTCTTTATCAAAAGCTCATAGATTAAATATAGAAAAAAGATTAAGAAATGGTGAATTAAAAGTTGTTGTTTGTTCTACATCATTAGAATTGGGGATTGATATAGGATATGTTGATTTAGTTGTTTGTATTGGTTCACCTAAATCAGTAGCTAGATTTTTACAAAGAGCTGGTAGAGCTGGGCATGCATTACATGAGACTGTTAAAAGTAGAATTATTGTACTTGATAGAGATGATTTAATTGAATGTAGTGTTTTATTAAAATATGCTACTGAGAAAAAAATAGATAAAATTCATATTCCTGATAATTGTTTGGATGTATTAGCCCAACAAATAAATGGTATGTGTATACAACAGAGATGGGAATTAAATGAATTATTTTCTGTTATAAAGAAAAGCTATTGTTATAAAAATTTAAGTAAAGATGATTTTATGGATGTTATTTATTATTTATCTGGAGAATATAGTAATTTAGAAGATAGATATATTTATGCCAAAATTTGGTATGATAAAGAAACTAAAATGTTAGGTAAAAAAGGTAAATTAAGTAGAATGATATATATGACTAATATAGGTACAATACCCGAAGAAACTAATGTTAAAGTTAAAATTGGTGAACAAGTGATAGGAACTATAGATGAAGCATTTTTAGAGAGATTAAAAAGGGGAGATGTTTTTGTTTTGGGTGGAGAAACTTATGAATTTTTATTTGCTAGAGGCATGGTCGCTTCTGTTAAAACAAGTGTCAATAAACCACCTACTGTTCCATCATGGTTTTCTGAAATGTTACCATTAAGTTTTGATTTAGCTAGTGATATAGGTAAATTTAGAAGATATATGGAAGATTTATTTGTTAATAAAAAAAATAAACAAGAGATTATTAAATTTATTAATGAATATTTGTATGTTGAAGACAATGCTGCAAATGCAATTTATGAATATTTTAGAGAGCAATATTTGTATAGTGAGATTCCTAATGATAAAAAATTAGTTATTGAGTTTTATAATCAAGAAGGTAAAAAATATGTTGTTTTTCATAGTTTATATGGTAGAAGAGTTAATGATGTTTTGTCAAGAGCTGTTGCATATGCTATAGGAAGATTACAACATAGAGATGTTGAAATAGGAATAAATGATAATGGTTTTTATATTGCTAGCTTAAAAGATATTCAAGTTTTAAGAGCTCTAAATTTATTAAAATCTAAAGAGCTAGATGAAGTTATGAAATTGGCTATTGATAAAACAGAGGTTTTGAAAAGAAGATTTAGACATTGCGCAACAAGAGCTTTAATGATATTAAGAGAATATAAAGGACATAGAAAAAGAGTTGGAAGACAACAAGTTTCTAGTATGATATTATTAAGTGCTGTAAGAAGAATAAGTGAAGATTTTTCAATTCTAAAAGAGGCAAGACGTGAAGTTTTAGAAGATTTAATGGATATAGAAAATGCTAGAAATGTTTTAAAACTAATTGAAGATAAAAAAATAGAAATAAAACAAGTTCATCATAGTATTCCGAGTCCATTTGCATTAAATTTAGTGCTACAAGGTTATGTTGATGTAATGAAAATGGAAGATAAGATAGAGTTTTTAAGAAGAATGCACACTATGATTTTAGCTAAGATAGGTAAAAATGGTATATAGAGTTTTTAATACAATAGAAGAAGCTATAGAGACATGGAGAGAAGATGAAGAAAAAGCATTCAAAAGAAGAGCTAAAAGTGGCATTCTTTGTGAATGTCATTGTTATAGAAGAAAAGATGATATTAGACATGCTTCTCCAATTAGGCAATGTCTTCTTTTAATTCCTGAAGAAACTTATAATGGATACAAAAAAGATACAGATAAGAGATATAAAGATGTTTCTTATGAATTTCCTCATGTTGCTGTTTTAGCTCCAGGATATATTAGAGTTAGAAAATATGGTGATAAAAATGACTATGGAACTGAACAAAATTTGTGTAAATATCAATATGTAGTAGAAGAACTATTGAAAAGATATATTGGTCAAAAAATAAGATTAGGAAAAAATATCTCAGTAAAAAAGAAAAATGAAAATATATGATAATATTGAGATAGTAGATTTAGCTTTAAAATATAAAGATAATTTGATATTAGGAGATATACATATAGGACTAGAAGAATGTATAAATAAAGAGGGTGTTTTAATACCAAGATTCCAGCTAGAAGAAGTTTTTAGTAGACTAGATAAAATATTTTCTAAAGTTAAAGTTAAAAATATTATTATAAATGGTGATATAAAACATGAATTTGGTACTATCTCTAGGCAAGAATG
>JAPLZO010000033.1 GCA_026394995.1 Candidatus Woesearchaeota archaeon
AAAAAAGCCCTGTAGAGGCTAACGCTTTTCAATTCATTGATAATGAATATTTATCTAAAAAAACACTCTCTCTAAATGAAATTTCAAAAATTGAAATTAGCGTGAATAAACTTAGACTTATCGCTGATGTTATTTAATTTATTCTTATTGATTCTATTCTTCCCCACGCATTAAGAGTTCCTGTATGCGTAGCTAACATTACTAAATATATAGTTGTATTTACACTTACATTAAAAAAACGCACTGGTAAACATCCCCCATATTGTGTCTGATTATTTGTAGTTGAATCTAAAACAATATTATAAATATCATTTGCCATAGTTGACGATACTGTATTTAATGAAAATCTTATAGGATCATTCGCAATTGTAGAGTTTTGAGATGTAGCTGATGCTGTTACTAACCAAGATCCTGGCGTTAATGTTAAAGATGTTAAATTTGTTGCTATATTAGTGGGCACTACAACAGGAGGGCCTGTTGTTAAATTTACTACTGATAATATTTCTCCAATATTTCCCGCTGTTTGTGTTGTTCCATTTGTTCGACCTAAAATATTAAATGCAAGTGTTGTTTGTGTTGGCAATCTATTAGCGTTTAGTGTTCCAGTTGAAATATCAGTGGCTGAACCACTATAGCCTACTGGCTGAACTGTTCCACCTGTAGAAATATTAATTTGAGCGTTAGCTGTTCCTGTTATTGCTAAATTTTCGCGTATTGCAAGAGTTTTTCCTTGTATACCTGCCATTATTATATAATAATATGGTATAAAATATTAATATTATTATATAAATATTATTATATAATATATAATGCTTAATTTTGAAAATATCGGTACTCATATATCATCTATAAATGGTGGTTCTTATGATAAACATAAAATTTATTTGGCTATTGATGAAGATGATCAGGCAAAAGTAAAAAAAGGTTTTCAAAAATTAAATTTAAAAAAAGTTGGGGGGAAATTCGAAATAGTACCTAATGAAGATGCAGAGCGCGAAATTGGATATATTTGCGGTCAGAGTGGGTCGGGAAAAAGTTATTTTGTGAGTATGTATGTAGATAAATATAAAAAGAGATTTAAAAAAAATAAAATTTATTTATTTAGTGAAGTTCATGATGATGAAAAATTAAATAAATTTCATCCTATAAAAATAAAATTAGATTCAGAATTAATTAATGATGAATTGGATTATAAAGATTTTGATAATGCACTTGTAATTTTCGATGATGTTGATGCTATAAAAGATAAAAAAATTAAAGATGAAGTTTATAAAATTTTAAACTCAATTTTAAAAATGGGTAGACATACTAATACAAGTGTATTAATTACTAATCATAATGCTAGTGAACGAGAAAAAACAAAAAATATTTTTTGTGAGAGTCATTTTATTTGTTATTTTCCATTTGGTGGAAGTCAGAAGCAGTTAAAGTATATGCTTGAATCGCATGCTGATTTGGATAAAAAAGATATTGCATATAATAAGACTTTAAAATCTCGCTGGGTTTGTGTAAAAAAAAATTATCCTACTCATACTATAACAGAAAAAGAGATTTATATGAATAATTCGAATGATGAATAAAAATTTATTATATATATTATATTATATAATAAATGTCGGTTGCGAGATTAACAAATTACGAGGGGGTAATTGTTGCCCCTATTAACACTCCTTTAGATCAATATCCTCTTTTAAATGCTGAACTTATAAATTTACAGGATCAAATTGACTCTTTAGCCCCTGGAGGTGGATTTTTACAAATAGCAAATAATTTAAATGATGTCGCCTCCGTTAGTGCTTCACGTGCTAATTTAGGTCTCGGGTCTGCATCCCTATTGAATTCTAATCAAATTCTACAATCAGCAAATAATTTAAATGATGTTGCTTCCGTTAGTGCTTCGCGTGCTAATCTAGGTCTTGGAAGTGCAGCTCTTTTAAATTCAAATCAAATTTTACAATCAGCAAATAATTTAAATGATGTTGCTTCCGTTAGTGCTTCTCGTGTTAATCTAGGTCTTGGATCTGCTGCAGTTCAAAATGATACTTTTTTTCTACAAGCTGCAAATAATTTAAGTGATCTTACTAATTTAGTTGATGCACAAGATACTCTCGGAATTACAACAATCAATAATTATTTATTATCTAATGCATTATTAAAAAGTGCAAATAATTTAAGTGATGTATTTAATACTACAACAAGTAGAGCAAATTTAGGCTGTGATAATGCAAGTAATATAAATTCTGGAACTCTTGGGGGTGCTTATCTTCCTGCTTCTACTGTTAATCCATTGGCTTTGGTTGGTGTTTCTAATGGGTCTGCTGCTGCATCTGGAGTAGTTGGTGAATTTTTATCAACTGTAATGAATAGAAGCGATCGAATTGTTGTTGTTCCAGGTGATCAGATTATTTCAACTTTAAATTTAAGTGCTGGAGATTGGGATGTTTCGGGTATAGCTTATTTTGAAGCCGATGGATCTAACACTATTATTTCACAAATAACAGGAGGATTAAATACGAGTGCATTTGGTGCTCCAGATTTAGCCCAAAGAACAATATATAATAATCCTTCATTATATAATATTTGTTCTTTTCCTCTTTCTACTATTCGGGTCAGTTCTTCATCTCCTGTTACTGTATATGCTTGGTCTTTAGTTACACAAAATGCCGGAGTTGTAAGGGCATCAATGAGTATTTATGCCCGTCGTGTACGTTGATTAGTTTTATTTATTTTTTCATAAAATATATTTTTATAAAATATATAGTATTAATATATAATGTCAGGAGTTTCTGGGAAAACTTTAGGGATTCGCCAAAATCTTGCTATTGATGGCAATGATGGCGCAGTTCTAAATATAGCAGCAGGTGGTACTCTAGGTAGTGGGGCTTTTGCTAATACTAGTAATTATCTATTATCTGCTAATAATCTTTCGGATGTTGCAAGCGTAAGCACTAGCAGGAGCAATTTGGGAGCTGATAATGCTAGCAATTTGATTTCTGGGACTGTTGCTGATGCTCGTATAGCTAGCGCTTTAACTGGTAAAACTTATAATGCTTTATCTTTAACATCTAATGCGACTGGTTTTAGTGTTGCAGGTGGTACTGCTAGTAAATCTTTAACAATGTTAAATAGTTTAAGTTTGAGTGGTACAGATGCATCAACTTTAAATATTGGTGCTGGTGGTTCTTTGGTTGCTTCTGCTTTTACTGATACAACTAATGCCTCAAATATTTCGAGCGGAACGCTTGCTGATGCTCGTATAGCATCAGCTTTAACTGGAAAAACTTATAATGATTTATCTTTAACATCTAATGCGACTGGTTTTAGTGTTGCAGGTGGTACTGCTAGTAAATCTTTAACTATGTTAAATAGTTTAAGTTTGAGTGGTACAGATGCATCAACTTTAAATATTGGTGCTGGTGGTTCTTTAGTTGCATCTGCTTTTACTAATACTACAAATGCGTCTAATATATCAAGTGGTACTTTAGCAGGTGCTAGACTTCCAAGCGCTACAACTTCAAGCTTAGCACTTTTAGGCGTAGTAGATAATAGCAATGCTTCAGCTGGATTTGTGGGCGAGTTTGTTGAAAGTGTTGTTTTATATGCTAGTAGATTTGGTATTACAACAACAGTAGACACTACTGTCACAAGTATCACTCTAACTGCTGGAGATTGGGATGTATCTGGTTATTCCTTCATACAGGGTAACGCTAACCTAGCCTATAGTGTAGGTGGATTAAGTTTAATTAACAATCAATTGCCAGATCCAGCATATAGAAGCTCTACAGCTGATAGCCCAGCATTATCAACAGAAGCCGGACTCGCTTGCTCTACACGTAGATTTTCAAGCGCTTCAACTTTTACTGTTTATCTTATTGGATTTGCTACATTTGCAACTGGAACAGCACAAGTATGTGGGTCAATTAATGCTCGGCGTGTAAGGTGATCTATCTATCTTATATTTGATATCTAGATATATCTATCTTTCATATTATTGATTTTCTTCAAGTTTTTTTTTATAATAATATTCTAAACATCTTTTATTATTTTTTTCTTTATTTTCAAAATGTTTTAAGCGTTTTTTCTCATTAATTAATTCTCTATTTTCATTAAGTCGAAGAGTGCGATAGTTTTATTTAAATATTTATTTCCCATTATTTTTATAGAATAGAATAAAAAATAAAAAATTTATAAATAATAAAAAAAAGTGGGAAATAAATATATATTTAGAATAATAATATATTTAGATTTATATTGATATATAGACTTTTTTATAATAATATAACTTATATCTTATTATTACTTTTTTATATAATTTTAAATATTATATAAAATATTATTTAAGATCTTTTATTGATTAAACCGGCTGCTATTTCATCAAAATTGACTCCCATTTCTTTTTTTGCTTTTTTCATAATTTCATAATATTGAGCTAAATCATATCCTTTTAACATTGTCTGAATTCTTAAAACTGCATGAGCCCCACAAGTTGATATTTCATTATTTTGCTCTTGATATTTAATAGGATTATAAATAATTCTCATTTTACTTTTAGCCAATAAATTAGATAAATATTTATCGTTAATTCCTAGACTTAAATTTTGTTCGGGTGAGTTCCATTTTAATGGTACATCCGGAGCATTACCCAAACTATCAAAATATTCAATAGTGTTATTATATCTTAATAATGCAACCCAATGACCGCTATTTTCAGATTGTTGATATAATATAATAACATAGCTTTTATTATGCGGTAATAATTGAAAAATACTCGTATATTTTGGTAATTCATTATAAGATACAATTTTACAATTTGGTAAATATTTATTGATATCTTCATTAGACATACAAGTTTTTTCAATATGTTTTAATTGTCCAGCTTCCTGTATTGTTGGCTTTAATTTTTTAACCATATATAATATATATGTTATATTATTTTGTAATATTCGGATTTGGTTTTTTAATTGATAAACTAAAAAATAAAGTTATTGGGTTATTTATGTTAAAAAGTGTTAAGATGATAAAATACCATGCGTCATGGCACGCTATGAATCAGCCATTATATATGGATCTCTTAGATTGGATCGTATTATAATTTCACCATAAAATATTAATGGCTAAATTATTAGCACTTAATTTATTATTTTTCCAGTTTCCTTTTATTTTTGTAGCTCTTTTTAAATAAGCGTTTCTTCTCTCATTTTTATATTCTTGTGTTATTTTTCCATCTTCTTCTAATAATGAATATATAATATAATCATTATAATCAGGTGCTCCAAAATAAGCAGTTTTATCATACATTAATTTAGAATCAGGATTATCGCTAAATTCTAATAATTTTGGATTTAAATCATATTCTTTGGCTCTTTTTCTGGCTATTCTTAAATATTTCTTACTATTATATTTTAATTCTTCTAATTTATTTTTAAAATGACTCATATATAAAAATGATATTGAATTTATTTTAATATTTATTTCCCATTTTTTTTTATAATTATTTTAATAATTATAAATTTATATATTTTAAAAATATAATGGGAATTAAATATATTTTTTTAATTCTTCACTAAAAATAATATTGTGTTTAGTTAATATTTTTAAAGGGATTCTCTTAAATCCATTTGTATTTAATTTTTCTAATACCTTATTTCTTTTAATATCTGAACATTCCATTTTTTTGAATGCTTCTCGTGTTTGAAGCTTCATTTTTTCTTTATTCTGATCATAATATTTTTTAGCATATGCTTTTTTATCAAGAGGTTGTCTAATAACAATTTCATTATCTAAATTTATATTTTGGTTTTGTGGAGATTCCATTTTAATATACTATATATTTTTATTTTTAAGCCATTTTATTTTCAATTTTTATTTTTATTTATTTTATATTTTTATTTTATTATGATTGATAAAAAAACATCAAATAAATTAATGAAAGCTTTTAATATAAACCCAAAAGTTATAAAGCCTAAAATGTGGAATTATGCTTTAAATGTTGAATCAGAACACAAAGATATAACAGGTAATGATCTAATATTAACATCAAAAATAGTTTTAGCCCATTTATTAGAATTTCCTAACTATTATCAATATTTAAAAAAAATGGAAAATAAATTAGAAAAATTTTGGGCACATAAAGAAAAACCAATTTTATTTAAGTAATAAATACATATAAAGATAATAGTATATGTATAATTATAATGTCTACTTTATATAAAGTAAATTTAAATATTTTTAAATGGAATTTAAAATATTATATGAATGGTGAAGAACGTATTTTGAATACTAAAAATATACTTTTGGATAATGAAACTGCATATAATTTAATTTATTTAAGTATTGCTACAAACTATCCGGATGAATGGGATATTATAAAAAAAATTGATAGAAAAATTATGGATAATAAATTAATGATGAGTTATTCTTTATTATCTATGCTAAATAACAATAATGATAAATACCAGCAAAATATAGAAAATAATAAAGATTCATTTTATGATAAGGATGATAAAAAAATGAAATAAAAATAT